>DATDDC010000020.1:0-9797 GCA_036523995.1 Anaeromyxobacter sp. | reverse complement strand
GCGCCACGGCCCACTCCTTCAGGTCGGCGGCGATGGCCCGGGCGCTGTCTACGAGCTCGACCCCGGGCAGCTCCGCCGCGATGGCTCGCTCGAGCAGCGGGTAGTGCGTGCAGCCGAGGACGAGCGTGTCGATGTCCACCTCGCGCAAGGGCGCCAGGTAGCGGCGCACGATCCCCCGCACCAGCTCGTCGGATGCCTCCGTCCACCCCTCCTCCGCGAGCGGGACGAAGAGCGGGCACGCCCTCGCGATCACCGAGGCGCCGGGCCGCTCGCGGTGGATGGCCGCCTGGTAGGCGCCGCTCGCCACGGTGCCCTGCGTCCCGATGACGCCGATGCGCCCGCTCCGCGAGGCGCGCGCCGCCACGCGCGCTCCGGGCTCCACGACGCCCACCACCGGCACGGACAGCTCGGCGCGGAGCGCCGGCAGGGCCACGGCCGAGGCGGTGTTGCAGGCGACGACGAGGAGGTCGATGCCGTGGCGCGAGAGGAAGCGGGCGTTCCGCAGCGAGTACTGCGTCACCGTCTCGGCGGACTTCGTGCCGTAGGGCACGCGCGCGGTGTCGCCGAGGTAGAGGGTGTCGGCGGCGGGCACCGCCTCGAGGATCGCCCGCTGCACGGTGAGGCCGCCCACGCCCGAGTCGAAGATGCCGATGCAAGACACGGCGGGGGAGTCTACCCCGAAGGCGCTCGCGCCGCGCGTTCGCGGCTGCGGGTCCCCTCCGGAAACGGCCGCGCGCGGGCCGGCAGCCCGCGCGCGGCTCCAGCGGGAGGCGCCCGCCTACGGGCAGGTGGGGACGGGGTTCGTGAAGGCGGTGGGGGCGAAGCCGCCGCCGCCCGTCTGCGTCGCGAAGTGCGCGAGGTCCGTCGAGCAGGAGTCGAACACGAGCGCGTTGTCCTCGACCCGCCGGCCCTGTACGCGGACGCCGTAGTCGTCGAGATCGAGGAGCTTCGAGAAGACGATGGCGGGCAGGTTTCCGGCGCACCCCGCGCTGCCCTGATCGATGAGCGTCCCGAAGGCGTCGCGGATCTCGACGTCGAGGTTCGGCGGATAGATCGACGAGGCCGGCGTGGCCGAGGCGCAGGTCGGGTAGAGGGTGCCGGGCGGCGTCCCGAAGGCGAGGTAGGTGAACACGTCGAGCAGCGCCGCGACGCCCGTCACGTGGACGGTGTAGCTCTGAGCGGCGGCGGCCGGCACGTTGAGGTTGAACGTCTGGTCGTACACGACGGCGTCGCCGCCGGTGACGTGCCGCCAGCCGCGGACCCGGAACGGCTGCACGCCCGAATCGACGCCGTCGACCCCGACGCCCTGCACGGTGAGGTAGACGCACGTGACGGTCACCTGCGGCACGCTGGGGGTGTCGACGGTGACGAAGTCGACCGCGGACTGCGGGCACCGGCCGCTGATCGTTCCGCCCGGGTACGGGTCGTACGTGATGAAGCCTCCCGGCTGCGCCGGGGCGGTCCGATCGAAATCCCAGTACAGGTTCACCGAGCCCTGGGCGGGCGCGGGAGTCGACGAGGTACAGCCCGTGCCGAGAGCGGCGGCGGCGAGAACGAGGGCGAAGCGCTTCATGAGGATCTCCTCCATCTGTCGCGTGGCCCCGGGGATCCGGGCGGCTTACGGTCGAGCATCGCGTGTGCCACGGCATGGGACGCGCGGAGCAACGGGATTATGCACGCCCTGGCCTGGATTGGGTGACGGCGCGGCACGATCGTGTCGGAGCCTCACACCCGGATGGACGCGCCGCCGGTCGGGTGCGACATGTCGGAGCCGGACGTCTCCAAGGCAGAAACCGCTCGCCTGCGCGTTTTCCTACCGGGGGGCCGCGCCGTGCTAAGAAACTCACCACTCCTCGGATATCCCACATGACGACGCTGCCCCTCGCCACGCCCGCCCTGCCCCTCGCCGCCGCCGGTGAAGGCCTCGACTACCTCGAGATCGTCCGGAACTCGGGGCCGGTGGGCCTCTTCGTGCTCGCGCTCCTCCTCGCCGCCTCCACGGTCTGCTGGGCCATCATCGCGAAGAAGTGGCTCCAGATCCGGCGCGCCCAGGACGAATCGGTGAAGTTCCTCGAGACCTTCTGGCAGTCGAAGCGGCTCGACGCGATCTACCAGGCGGCGGAGGCGCTCCACGCCTCGCCCATCAGCCAGGTGTTCCGCGCCGGCTACGTCGAGCTCTCCAAGGTGACCGCGCAGAAGAAGGAGGCCACCGAGGGCGGCATGCACGAGCAGCTCGGCGGCATCGAGAACGTCGAGCGCGCCCTGAAGCGGGCCGCCGCCTCGGAGGTCACGCACCTCGAGGCCCAGATCCCGTTCCTCGGCACCACCGCCAGCGCGGCCCCCTTCGTCGGCCTCTTCGGCACCGTCTGGGGCATCATGCGCGCCTTCCACGACATCTACCGGATGGGAAACGCCAACCTCGCCACGGTGGCCCGGCCCATCTCGGAGGCGCTCATCGCCACGGCGGTGGGACTCTTCGCGGCGATCCCGGCGGTCGTGGCCTACAACTACTTCGTCTCCAAGATCCGGGTGCTCGACTCCGAGATGACGAACTTCTCGAACGACTTCCTCAACATCGTCCGGCGCCACTTCTTCAGCAGGAGCTAGAGAATGGCCGCCTCCACCGGTGGCTCGGGCCGCCAGACCCTCAACGAGATCAACGTCACGCCGCTCGTCGACGTGATGCTCGTGCTCCTCATCATCTTCATGGTGACCGCGCCGCTCATCCAGCAGGGCGTCCAGGTGAACCTGCCCGAGGCCAAGGCCAAGGCGGTGGAGGCGGAGGAGCAGAAGCTCGTCCTCTCCATCAAGGCCGACAAGACGCTCTGGCTCGGCACGAGCGAGGACGCGGCGCGCATCCCCATCGACCGGCTCGAGGAGAAGCTCCGCGGCAACGCGCGGGCGCAGAAGGACAAGGAGCTCTTCCTCCACGCGGACAAGACCCTCCCCTACGGCTTCATCGTGGAGGTCATGGCCGCGGTCCAGCGCGCGGGGGTCCTGAACGTGGGGATGATCACGAACCCCACGCCCGTGCGCGTTCGCGAGAAGCCGGAGGCGGTCCGCTAGATGGGGATCCCGGTCGCGACGGCGCTGGGCAAGCGCGATCGGATGTGGCCGGCCGTGCTCGCCTCGCTCGTCTTCCACGCGCTCGTCGTGGCGTGGGCGGTCGTGCGCCGGCCCCCGCCGCCCATCGATCTCAACCAGAAGCCCATCATCGCGAAGCTCGTGCGGCTCGGCGAGAAGAGGCCCGAGGAGTGGATGCCGAGGAAGGACGTGCCGCCGCCCCCGCCGCCTCCGGCGCCGTCCCCCGTCGCCGCGCCGGTGCCCTCGCCTTCGAGGCCGGCCGCGCCCACGCCGAAGGCACCGGCGAAGCCCGCCGCACCGTCACAGCCGCAGGCGTCGCTCGCGTCGATCCTCTCGAAGGTGCAGAAGCAGGTCGACGACCGGCAGCGCTGGGGCGACCCGTCGGGCGACCCGAGCGGCGACTCCGACTCGGGCACCGAGGGAGACCGCTATCTCGCCCTGGTCCGGAACGCGCTCCAGTCGGCCTACATCGTGCCCGCCACCATCTCGGAGCGGGAGCGGATGTACCTGAAGGCGACGGTCGTCCTCTTCCTCGAGCCGAACGGGAGGGTCGTCGACTACCGCTTCGAGACCCGCTCGGGCAATCCCGCCTACGACGGCGCGCTGGAGCGCGCCATCCGGGCCGTCCGCCTCCCGCCGCCACCCCCCGAGATGCGGGAGCAGTTCCGAAAGAGCGGCTTCGGCGTCAACTTCCACCTCTGATCCTTCGCGCCAGGTGCACGGATGAAGACGAACCGGACCGCCCTCCTCGCCGCCTCCCTCGCCGCGTCGCTCCCCGCCGTGGCCCTGCCGGCCGCGGGCCCGCAGCGGCCGTACATCGACGTGGGCTCGCCCACGTTCCAGCCGCTCCCCATCGCCGTGGCCGACTTCCAGGGGGAGGGGGAGGTCCGCGGCCGCGAGATCTCCGAAGTGGTGCGGAGCGACCTCGCGCTCTCGGGCCTCTTCGACGTGCTCGATCCGAAGAGCTTCCTCGCCGACGCCACGGAGGGCTACGCCGCGCCCTCCATCCGGTTCACCCGCTGGGCGGACGTCGGCGCGGAGGCGCTCGCCAAGGCGCGGGCGCGCCTCGCGGGCGGCGACCTCGAGGCGGACCTGCACCTCTACGAGGTCCGCGCCGGCCGCGAGGGGCTCGCCCAGACCGTCCGCGCGCCCGCGTCCGACGCCCGGGCCGTCGGCCACCGCATCGCCGACGAGATCGTCCGCTACTACACGCGCGAGCCGGGCGTCTTCGGGACGAAGATCGTGGCCATCCGCAAGGCCCGCGGGGTGTTCGAGCTCGTCCTCCTCGACGCGGACGGCAAGAACCCGAGGGCGCTCCTCTCCGAGCGCAGCATCCTGCTCATGCCGGCGTGGCGCCCGGACGGGAAGGAGATCCTCGTCACGAGCTACCGCTCGGGCCGGCCCGAGATCTGGGCCTACCGGCTCGCGGACAAGTCCTTCCGGCGGCTCTCGCCCATCGCGAACGCCATGGGCGGCGTCTACTCGCCGGACGGGACGCGGATCGCCTTCACCGCCTCGGACGGCGGAAACGCCGACGTGTGGGTGATGAACGCGGACGGCTCGGGCGCGCGGCGGCTCACCAGGGATCCCGCGCTCGACCTCTCGCCGGCGTGGTCGCCGGACGGCAAGCGCATCGCCTTCGTGTCCGATCGCGCCGGGACGCCCCAGCTCTACGTCATGAGCGCGGAGGGAGGGGATCCGCGGCGCCTCACCTTCCAGGGCAACTACAACCAGACGCCCCAGTGGAGCCCGCGCGGCGATCTCATCGCCTTCACGGCGCGTGACGAGCGGAAGGTGTTCGACGTGTTCGTCGTCTCGCCCGACTCGGGCCGCATCGATCGCATCACCCAGGACCAGGGCCGCACCAACGAGGAGCCGTCCTGGGCGCCCAACGGGCGGCTCCTCGTCTTCAAGACCGACCGGGCAGGGGCCGCGCAGCTCGTGGTGTCCGATCCGCGGGGCGAGCGGCAGACCGTCATCGCCGGCGGAGTGGGAGAGCTCTCCGCGCCGTCGTGGGGGCCGCTCTCCAAGTAGATCTGCGTGACCCGGGCGCCGGAGCCCGGTATGGAGAGGGGCCGGCCTCCCCGGCCCCGGCTGCGGCGTCCTCGGGAGCGCCGTCAGGACGTGACCTCGCGCTACGCCTCGATCGACGTCGGCACCAACACGGTCCTGCTCCTCGTGGCCGAGCGCCGCGGCGGGGCGCTCCTGCCCGTCGTCGAGCGCGCCGAGATCACGCGGCTCGGGCGCGGCGTGGACGCGAGCGGCCGGCTCGACGCGGCCGCCATCCGCGACACGGTGGCGGTCCTCGCCGCCTACGCGGGCGAGGCACGGGCCCTGGGCGCCCGCGACATCGTGTGCGTGGCCACGAGCGCGGCCCGCGACGCGGCGAACGGCGCCGAGTTCTTCGAGGCCGCTCGCGCGGCCGCGGGCCTCGTGCCGGAGGTGATCTCAGGCGACGAGGAGGCGCGGCTCGTCTACGCGAGCGCCTGGCGCGACTTCGGCCGGGAAGGCGCCGGTCCGCTCGCCGTCCTCGACGTGGGCGGCGGCTCCACCGAGTTCACCCACGGTCAGGGTCCCGCTCCCGCGGGCCGCACGAGCCTCCAGGTCGGCGCGGTGCGGCTCACCGAGCGACACGTCCGCACCGACCCCATCTCGGCGGCCGAGCTCGCCGCGCTCCGCGCCGCGGCGCGGGAGGCGCTCCAGCCGCTCTCGCGCATGACGCTTCCGGCGGGGGGGCGGCTCGTCGGCGTCGCGGGCACGGTCACGACCCTCTCGGCCGTCTCGCAGGCGCTCGAGAGGTACGACGGCGCGCGCGTGCACGGGGCCGCGCTGTCGCTCCCGGAGACCGAGGCGCTCGTGGAGCGCCTCGCCGCGCTGCCCGTGAAGGGGCGGGCCGCGCTGCCCGGCATGGAGCCGAAGCGCGCCGACGTCATCCTGGCGGGCGCCCTCGTCGTCGCGGAGGCGATGCGCGCCACCGGGTTCGACCGCCTGACGGTCTCCGACCGCGGCGTCCGCTGGGGCCTCCTCCATGACCGATTCGACGGATAGGAAGGCCCTGGGGCCGCTCTACGCACGCTTCGCCTTCGGTCCGGCGGCCGCGGTGTACGACTTCCTCACCGACCATCCGGCCTGGCTCGAGGACTGCCGCGCCATGGCCGCGCTCGTGCCGGGCCCCCGCGTCCTCGACCTCGGCATCGGTCCGGGGACGGGCGCGCTCGAGATGGTCCGGGCGGAGCCGTCGCGGCTCCACGTCGGGCTCGACGTCTCGGCCCACATGCTCTCCCGCGCCAGCGCGCGCGCCCGCTCCGCGGGGGCCCCGCTCTTCCTCGTCCGCGCCGACGCGCTCGCCCTTCCGGTGCGGGAGGCGACCTTCGACGGCGCCACCGGCCACAGCATCCTCTACCTCCTCGCGGACCCGCGCGCCGCGCTGGCCGAGCTGCGCCGTGCGCTTCGCCCCGGCGGCCGCGTCGCCTTCCTCGAGCCGCGGCGAGGCGGCGATCTCCGCGTCGCCCTGCGGAAGAGCGCGCACCACGCCGTGGCCATGACCCTCTGGCGCGGCATGGCGCGGCTCCACCGGCGCTACGACGAGCCGACCCTGGCCGCGCTCCTCGCCGGGGCGGGGTTCTCCGAGCCGCGGGCGTGGCCGGTGCTGTCCGGCTACGGCGTCATGGCGACGGCGGCGCGGCCGCGCTGATCCGTTTTCGGCCGCCGCCGCGGCTACTCCCCGGCTGCCGCGCTCTTCGGCCTCGCGCCTGCGCTCCTCAGATTGGCGAGCCGGCTCAGCGCGTCGAACCAGAAGGGGGCTCCGAGCGAGATGGCGATCACGGTGGCGAGGAGCCCCAGCACCTTGCCGGCGGGCGTCTCCCCCGGGCGCGACCAGCCGGATTCGGGCCAGCCCACGGGCAGGCTGAGGGCGTCGAGCCGCGCCATGGCCTTGCTGTACTTCTCGTTTGCGGACTTCACGACCGCGTCGAGGTCGGCTGCCGCGCCCGCCGTGCTCACCGGCTTCAGGTCGGCGGACACGTAGCTGCTCGCCTCGGCGGCGACCGCCTTCCGCAGCTCGACGTCGGCCCACAAGGCGCGCGCGATCGTCACGGAATCCGCGTTCACGGCCAGCGCCACGGCCGCCGCGACCAGGAACAGGACGAGCTGCGTCGACCTCTTGTACGCCCCCGAGACGCGATCCATGGCGTCGTCGAACCAGCGGCCGACCGCGGCCCGCTCCCCCTCGACCCAGTCCCCCACCGCCTTCCACTCGCGATCGAGCTTCTCTCCGAACCGGGTGCCGGTCATGAGCGTCGATATGACCGCGCTGGCGCTCTTCACCTCCTCGGCGAGCTTGCCGGTCCGGATGACGTCGAGCAGCGCGGCGGAGAAGAGGTCCGCCGAGATGTACGAGGGCTTTCGGGTGCGGCCGGTGGCCCCGTGATGGATGCTCTTCAGGAGCGGGTGATCGTAGAGCGCCCGCTGGAGCGCCGCGCTCCCTCCCAGGAGCTGGCGAACGCCGCGCTCCAGGGTGCCCTGGCGGAGCCCCACGAGCCCCGCGATGATCTCGTTGATGGCCGAGCACATGAGGCTGAGGAGCACGTACGTGAACGAGAGACCCACCGCCACGTCCAGGACACGCGATCCCGTCATGATTCCTCCCCGCGTCGGATCCGGGTTCAGACGAACTTCGAGGCCGCCACCAGGGCCTCGTCGAGCTTCGCGACCAACTCGGCGACCTTCTTCACGGCATCGGCGGCGTCCCGGACCTTCTGGAGCTCCGCGCGGAGCGTCCGATCCACGTCGGCGATCGCGGCGTTCGCGGCGACGAGCTCGGCCGTCCTGGCCTGGAACCGGGCGCTGACGAGGTTCACGAGGTACCCGCGCAGCCGCTTCCCCGCGGCGAGGAGCGCGTCCTGCTGCGCTGGAGCGACGTCTCCGTTCATCGACAGGTCGAAGCAGGCATCGATGATGGCCGTCAGGGTGGGCGTGTCGATCCGGTCATCCGGCATTCGTCTGCTCCTTCGCGTCCTGGAGCTTGCGCGCCGCTTCCGCTCCGGCGCGCACCCGGGCGGCGAGCGCCTTCATCGCGGCCGCGAGCTGCTTCAGATCCTCGGGCCGGCGCGGAGATCGTGCAGCGGCGAGCAGCGCGTCGTTGGCCTCCCGGAGCGGCCCGGTGATCCGCACGGGATCGAACGACGCCGCGTCCTCGAACCGCGCCACGGCCGCCTCCACGTCGGCGAGCTGCTCGCGACGAGCGGCGAGGTCCTCGGCCAGCTTCGCCCGATGGCGGTTGTACCAGCTCACCCGCAGGGCGAGCCGCTCCCGCTCGCCCGACCTGCGCAGGAGCCGGACCGCCTCGACCAGGTCCTGCTCCAGGAGATCGATGATGCGGCCCACCGCCGGCGCACCTCGCTCGATCGCCGCACGGAGCGCGCGGTCGCGCTTCTCGGCGACCCACATCTCCCCGAGCACGGCCACCGCGGTCGATATGGGCCCCGCGTAGCCCTGCGAGGACCGGTCGCCCGAGAGCGCGGCGACCCGCTCCCCGAGGCCCGCGAGATTCTTGCCCAGCGCGGCGCCGGCGTCCGTCGCTCGCGCCGGCGCATCGTCGGTCACGAGATCCTGGAGGCGCTGGGCGTACTCGCCCACGAGGTCCAGCGCGTCGAGCCGCGCGCGGATGGACTCCGGCGGGAACACGGGGGCGAGGAGCGGGGTCCTCTTCCCGTTCTTCACGTCCGCGATGTCCATCGACGGGTCGAACAGCGCCTCGTCGAGGTACATCCGCCGCTCGTACGCGTTGACGGCCTGGAGCGAGCTCCTCATCGCGGACCGGGCCTCTGCCACAGCGCCCGCGAAGTCCGCCACCGGCTGCTCGAGCTGCACGTGGACGCAGCCGGCGAGGGCCAGCGCACCCAGCAGCAGCGCCGCTTTCCGCGGCGCCCTCCGCCCCGGAGCGTTCACTCGTGCACCTCCTCGATCGATCTCGCCTGCTTCTCCCCTCGAGCCGGCTCGAAGGTCTCGACTGCGACGCGCACCGCCGCTCGCGGGTGGCCCTGGGAGCGGGACGGCTCGCCCGCTCGTTCGTGACGCGCGTCACGGGATCGCGATCTCGCCATCCCCGTCGGGTCTGCGTCACCCATCGTCACGTCACCCATCGTACACGCCGTACCATCCGGAGCGCGCGGCCGGCGAGCGTGCCGTCCCGCGGCAGACCCTTTCGGGGCCGTCACGATTCGTCCACGGCCCGCTCTCACCTCGCGCATGGCCTTCGCCACCCTCTCGTTCGACGTCGCGGCCCAGTCCCCCTCGCGCCCCGCCATCTTCGCCGCGGTGAAGCAGGCCGTCGCCGCTCGCACGACGTGGCGACTCCTCACGCGCGAGTGGATGATCCAGTTCGCGAGCATCGCGGACTTCGAGGCCTTCGCCGCCGCGCTCGAGGCCCTCCACGCCCAGTTCCCGTCCGAGTTCGACTACTTCGCCCTTCACTTCGAGCCGACGGGCGGTCCGGTGGTCATCGCCCCGAACCCGCAGGCGCGGCAGCCCGCACCCATTCCCGGCGCAGCGATGGCGGCCGCTCGAGCGGCGCCGACGGCGGCGGCGCCGGCCGCGGTGAGCGTCGCCGATCCCGCGCCTGTCCTTTCGCAGCTGAGAGATCTCCATGCGTTCAAAGACTGGGAATCGCAGCCGGCGGTGGGCGAGAGGCCTCGCCGCGGCGGTCGCGGCCG
>DATDDC010000019.1:0-2334 GCA_036523995.1 Anaeromyxobacter sp. | reverse complement strand
GGGCGCCCGAAGGCGCGGCGGGCCCGCTCGGCCCGGGCGCGGATGGCGCAGCCCTCGAGGTGGTCGTTCACGATCCCGACGGCCTGCATGAACGCGTACATCGTGGTCGGGCCGACGAAGGTCCATCCCCGCCTCCGGAGGTCCTTCGAGAGGGCGACGGACTCCGGCGTGGTGGCCATGCCCCGGAGCGCGGCCCACGTCAGCCGCTTCGGCCGCGACGCGGGGGCCGGCTCGAAGCGCCAGAAGTAGGCGGCGAGCGAGCCGACCTCGTCCGCGAGGTCGCAGGCGCGCCGGGCGTTGTGGATGGTGGACTCGATCTTGCCCCGGTGGCGCACGATGCCGGCGTCGGCGAGCAGGGCTCCCACCTCGCGCGCTCCGAAGCGAGCCACCTTCTCGAAGTCGAAGAGGGCGAAGCCCCGCCGGAACGCCTCGCGCTTGCGGAGGATGGTGAGCCAGGAGAGGCCGGACTGGAATCCCTCCAGGCACACCTTCTCGAAGAGGCGCCGGTCGTCGGCGGTGGGGAAGCCCCACTCCTCGTCGTGGTAGCGGACGTACTCCGGGGCGGAGAGGCCCCAGAAGCAGCGGAGCTTCCCGTCGGGCGCCGGGGCGAGGCCGCTCTTGCGCACGTTGGCCATGTCGAGAGACCTCGCCTCCTCGCGCCGCCCGGGAGCCCGGTCACCGCAGGCGGGCGGCGGCCTCGCGCACGAGGCTCAGGTCCGCGTGCTTCTTCACGTCGAGGCTCGCCTCGAGGAGGCCGAGATCGCGCGCGAGGTCGATGTTGGCCTGGAGGGCGTCGAGATCGGCCACCCCCGAACCATACCGAAGGCGGGCGCGATCGCGCCGCGCGGTCGCTCGAGCCCTGATGGGGGCGGGCCGGCGTCCGCGCGCCGGCGCGGCGGGAAGTCCGGCCGTCCTTGTCCGAGCACACGGACGGTGACAGCATCGCGCCCGAGCATGCGCTTCGCCTTCGAGATGCCCGTCGCGGCGGTGCTCGTCCGCTCCGAGCGGCCCACGGGCGAGTGGGTCCTGCGCCGCCGGGCGTCCGCGGGGGGAAGGCCGCGGTTCGAGATGATCCTGAACGGCAGGCTCCTCATGGACAGCGCCGACGGCTCGAGCGAGGAGGCGCTGGCGGAGATCGGGCTCGGGCGCTGCGCGAGGGAGGGCGAGCTGCGCGTGCTCGTGGGCGGGCTCGGCTTCGGCTTCACGTTGCGGGCCGTGCTTCGCCACGCGCGCGTGGCGGCCGTGGACGTCGTCGAGCTCGAGCCGGCGCTGGCCGGATGGCTCGGCGCGGTCGAGATCCGCGAGGGGCTCGATCCGCCGGACCTGCGCGATCCCCGCGTGCGCCTCGAGGTCGGCGACGTGCGCGAGCGGATCGTCCGCGCCGCGAGCGCCTGGGACTGCATCCTCCTCGACGTCGACAACGGCCCGGAGTCCCCGTCCGCGGTGGGAAACGAGGCGCTGTACGGGGAGCCGGGGCTCCGCGCGTGCCGGCGCGCCCTCCGGCCCGGCGGCTCGCTCGCCATCTGGTCGTCGGAGCCGGCGCCGGCCTGCAGGGCCCGCCTCGAGGCCGTGTTCGGCGACGCCGAGGAGCGGCTCGTGCCGGTGGCGCGCGACGGCCGCGCGCTCGAGTACCGGATCCTGTCCTCGCGGCGCTGAGGCCGCGCCGCCGCGCGGGGCGCTCTTCCCGCGCGCTACTTCGGCGGCTCGAACCCGGCCTTGGCGAAGCGCGCCCGGGCCTGCGGGCCGGTGAGGAAGCGCAGGAACGCGGCGCCCGCGTCGGGGTGGGCGGCGTCCTTGGGGACGATGCCGCTGTAGGTGGTGTCGAGCTGGAGATCGCCGGGATACGGCCCCACGAGCACCACCTCCGGCACGGACAGGATCTCGCTGATCTGCGTGACCCCGATGGCGTTCGCCTTCGACTGCGCCATGGCCTTCATGGCCTCGCGGCCGCCGGGCTTGGAGTGGCCCTTCTTCCGCACCTCGTCGCCGATGCCGAGGCGGTCGGCGATCTTCATGAAGTACCCGCCCGCGGTGGCCGTGGCGGGATCGGCGTAGTACACCTCCGCCGCCGCGAGGAGCGCCTTCTTCAGCTCCTCCGGCGTCCCCACCGCCGGGCGCGGCGCGCCGGCGCGGACGGCGATCCCGCCGCCCACGTGCCCGAGGTCGACGCGCGAGCCGGGGCGCACGACGCCCTTCGCCTCGAGCTGCTCGATGATGACCGGCGTGACGATCACGACGTCGGCCTTCTCGCCCGAGAGGTAGAGGTCCCGCAGCTTGCCGACGGCGCCGAAGGTCAGCTTCACCTTGTGGCCGCCCTCCTTCTCGAAGGTGCCC
>DATDDC010000018.1:0-3345 GCA_036523995.1 Anaeromyxobacter sp. | reverse complement strand
CGGCGATGGGGCCGACGCCCTCGGCGCGCGCCGCCGCGCACCCGCCGCCGCGGGGAGGCGTGGCCGATCTCACCACCGTTGACGCTTTCGACGCCGGGGAGGAAGCGGCGCGGAAACAGGCCGGATGCGCCGAGGCCGCGGCTTTCGGGTGGTGAGCTCCTCGACGCGGCGATCCGCCGCCGTCCGCGGGAACGGAGGGAATCCCGCCCTTCCGGGCAGGGCGGCTCTGGCGCGCTCCTTGCGCTCTCCCTCGCTGGAGGAGGGCTCACCGTGACCACCGCCATCGCCATCCTGGAGGCGCTCGGGTCGTTCGCAGCCGGCCTGGCCGGCCGATTCGGCGTGTTTCTCGTCGTCGCCCTGGCGCTCTCGGCCCCCGCATTCGCGCTCGCCTTCCTCCGCCAGGCCCTCGAGCGCCGCAGGCGTCCCGGGGCGCTCTCGGTGGTCGCGCACGTGGCGCCGAACCACACCTGGCTCGAGCGGCGGAGCGGCGGCGCGCTGCGCGTCGGCCTCGACGAGATCGCGCAGCGCATCCTGCCCTCCGCCACGGCGGTCGAGCTCCCGGCGCGCGGCATGGTGGTGCACCGCGGGGACCCCGTCGCCGTCGTCCGGGCCGGCAGGCACGCCGTGCGGATCCGCTCACCCATCGACGGGACCATCGTGGCGGTGAACCGGCGAGTGCGCCGGAACCCTTCGCTCGTGAAGGGCCCGTCCTGCGACCGGGGCTGGCTCTTCGTCATCGCGCCGGCCGACGGGCGCTGGCGGAGGCTCCCGGCGGGCGCCCGGGCGGAGGCGTTCCTCCTCGCGGAGCGGCGCCGGCTCGCGCGCTTCGTCGAGGACGAGCTCGGCCTCGCGGCGGCCGACGGCGGCGACCTCGTCGCGCCGGCGCCCGCGCTCCTCGGCGAGGAGGGCTGGAGGAAGGTGGTGAGCGCCTTCCTGGATCTTCACCACGGGGCGTGCCGCCCCGCCCCGCGAGCAGAGCTCGCGGGGCCCCACCCTTGCTAGCCGGGTCCCTTGGCGCCTCGCGGCGGCATTCGCCGCCTCGCGAGGCGCTTCCCGGCGCGCTCGCTGCGCTCGCGATCCCAGACTAGAGGTTGTCCCAGGTGTACCGCCCGGCCTCGAGCACGTGGGCCGCGATCTTCTCGACGCCCGCGTCCTCGTTCTCCTCCAGGGCGCCGAGGTTCTGCGCCATCCTGCGCTTCGCCTGCCCGGCGAACACCTTCAGGATCTCCCGCTCCATGGCGGCCGCGGCCTCGCCGTGATCGTCGATGCGCGTGGAGACGCGCGCGAGCAGCGCCCCGAGGGCGAAGAGGTCGATCATGACGTCGGCGAGCCGCTTGGTGGGGAGCTGGGCGTCCACGATCTTCTTGCCGTGCTTGCGGAGCAGCCGGTCGGTGGAGATGGCGAGCTCGCGCACCGCGTCCTCGAAGACGGCGGCCTCCGCGGCGAGCTGCGGCGCGAGCACCGTCCAGCGCCCCTTCGGGCGGCGCAGGCCGGTGGCGAGCGAGGCGCGGCGCTTGGCGTAGTCGGAGAGGACCCCGAAGCCCTTCACCGGATCGGCGAGGACGCCGCGCATCGACTCCGCCACGCCCTTCAGCTCCTCGCTCACGTCGTTCATCGCCGCGAGGGCGATGAAGAGGCGGAGGATCTCGTTCGTGCCCTCGAAGATGCGGTTGATGCGGCAGTCCCGGACGGCGCGCTCGTAGGGGAGCTCGCGCATGAACCCGGCGCCGCCGGCGATCTGCAGCGCCTCGTCCGCGGCGCGGCCCACCGCCTCGGTGGAGAGGACCTTGGAGATGGCGGCCTCGACCGCCATGTCCTCGTAGCCGCGGTCGGAGAGCCCGGCCACGAGGTTCACCACGCTCTCCGCGGCGTAGCAGTCGACCACCATCTGGCCGATCTTGTCGCGGATCGATCCGAACGAGGCGATGGGCTTGCCGAACTGCACGCGGTCCCGCGCCTGGTGGACCGCGAGCTCGATGAGGCGCTTCAGCCCGCCCACGGAGCCGCCCCCGAGGCCGGTGCGGCCGGCGTTCAGGATCTTCATGGCGACCTTGAAGCCCTTGCCCACCTCGCCGAGCACGTTGGACGCGGGGACGCGCACGTCCTCGAGCGAGACCGTGGTCGTGGACGAGGCGCGGATCCCCATCTTGTCCTCGTGGGGCCCGGTGGAGACGCCCTTCATGTCGCGCGTGACGATGAAGGCGGTGATGTGCCCGCGCCCCTCCTGCGAGGTCTTCGCGAACACCGTGAAGAAGTCGGCGATGCCGCCGTTCGTGATCCAGAGCTTCTCGCCGTTCAGGATCCAGTCGTCGCCGTCGCGCACCGCCGTCGTCTTGATGCCGGCGGCGTCGGAGCCGGCGCCGGGCTCGGTGAGGCAGAACGCGGCGATCATCTCGCCCGTGGCGAGCCTGGGCAGGTAGCGCGCCTTCTGCTCGTCGGTGCCGAAGAGGAGGAGGCCGCGCATGCCGATGGAGCTGTGCGCGCCGATGGTCACGGCCACCGAGCCGTCGTACCGCCCCACCTCCTGGATGACTCGCGAGTAGGCGGTCGCCCCCATGCCGAGCCCGCCCGCGCCCTCCGGGACGACGAGGCTGAACAGGCCCGCGCCCTTCAGCTCCTCGATGAACTCCCGCGGCATCTCGCCCGCCCGGTCCCAGGCCGCGAAGTCCTTCTCGCGCGGCTGAAGCATGGACTTGAGCGTCCCGACGATGGCGCCGAGCGTCTCCCTCTCCCCGGCGGTCGGCTCCGGGTACGGGACGAGGATCTCCTCCTCGATCTCTCCCAAGCAGAGCGACCGCATGAAGCTCGCCGTCTTCCTGTCGACCATGGCAGGGCCTCCTGGTTGATTCAGGAATCATAACGCATCGCGCCAAGGCTTGAAAGGGTCATCTGCAGCATGTCGGGGGTGTGCCCCGGCACCGCCCTCGGCCCGCTCGAGGCAGGCATGCGCTCGAGGAGGGAACGGGCCTGGATGCGCCCTTCGGGGAGGACGAAGGGGTTGCATCGGCCTGCGAACGCGGTCTACTTACGGATCATGGACCCGCGGAACCTGCCCGGGTGCGCGAAGGGGCTTCTCGAGTTCAGGCCCTGGATGCTCGCGCTCGCCGTGTTCCTCGCCTGCGCGCTCGGCATCGCCGTGATGGAGCAGTTCCGCGACGGCCGGGCGTTCTGGGCGCAGGTCACGCAGCAGGACGCTCCGTCGAAGTGATGCATGAGTCCCTCGCCGGCGGGAGGCGGGGGGCGCGGTCCTAGCGCCGGCCTCGCCCGGGCTTCGCCGAGCGCTTCGCGGCCTTCTTGCGGGCGGGCGCCGCGGCCTTCCTCGCGGCGCGCTTCGGAGCCGCCTTG
>DATDDC010000017.1:0-9432 GCA_036523995.1 Anaeromyxobacter sp. | reverse complement strand
TCGAGCCGGCGCACCGCGCGGAGGTGGCCGGGTGCTCGGGCTGCCACCTCGGCGACCCCTTCGCGCCCGACGCGTCGGGTGCCCACGCAGGGATGGTCCGCGTTCCCGGGAACCTCGACGCCGCCGCGCTCACCTGCGGCCGCGGCGGCTGCCACGGGGACATCGTGACGCGCGTGCGCGGCTCGCTCATGGGAACGGCGCGCGGGATGATCGCGGTGGACCGGTGGGCCTTCGGCGAGCAGCCCACGCCGGACGGGAGCGCGACGGCCGCGGACCTCGGCGGCTCGCCGGCGGACGGGCACCTCCGCCAGCTCTGCCTGTCGTGCCACCTCGGGCGCGCGAAGGAGCGCCCCGCGCCGCCGGGCGAGCTGTCCCGCGGCGGCGGCTGCGTCGCCTGCCACGTCTCGTACCCGGAGCGGAGGGACTACTCGCCGGAGCGCGCGCGCCGCTTCGCGCACCCGCGGCTCTCGGTCCAGGTCGCGGACGCGAGCTGCTTCGGCTGTCACAGCCGCTCCGGCCGCATCTCGCTCTCGTACTCCGGGTGGCGCGAGTCGGGCCTCGGCGAGGCGGAGGCGCGCGCGCGGCCCGCCGCTTCAACGAGGGCGCTCGAGGACGGCCGGCTCGTGGAGCGGGCTCCGGCGGACGTGCACCAGGAGCGAGGGATGGGGTGCATCGACTGCCACACGGCCCGCGAGACCATGGGCGACGGACGGCCGCACCTCCACGAGGAGGAGGCGACGCGGGTGCGCTGCACGACCTGCCATCGCACGCGGTCCGGCCGCGGCGCGGCGATCGCCGAGCTGGACGCCGAGGCCGCGGCCGTCGTGCGGGCCCGGTTCGGCGAGACGCCCCCGGCGCGGCTGCTCCTCGAGGACCTGACCGGCGAGCCCCTAACCGGCGCCTGGGAGCTTCCCGACGGGCGGGTGGAGCAGCGCGGCAAGCTCGGCGGCAAGCGGCTCCTCGCGACGCCGCCCGCCCGCGCGTGCACGGAGCTCTCGGGGCACGCGAGGCTCTCGTGCCAGTCGTGCCACACGCCCTGGGTCACCTCGTGCGCCGCCTGCCACACGCAATGGGACGCGGCGGGCAAGGCCGTGGACGCGCTCACGGGCCGCGAGCGGACCGGCGCCTGGGTCGAGTACGACGGTCCGCCCCAGGCGGTCGCGCCGGCTCTAGGGGTGCTCCGGCGCGACGGCGAGTCGCGCATCGAGCCCGTCGCGCCGGGGATGATCATGACGCTGAACCTGCCGGGCGCGCCCGCGCCGCGCGAGCTGCCCGCAGCGGCCGGACCGCTCGTCGGCCCGAGGACCCGGTTCCTGCGCGCGTACGCGCTCGCAGTGCCCCACACGACCACCCGTGCCGGAAGGACCTGCGCGTCATGCCACCAGGACCCGTTCGCGCTCGGATACGGGCGCGGGACACTCGCGCTCGAGCGCCGCGAGGGGCACTGGGTGTGGCGGTTCGATCCCGCCTACGCGCCATCGCCGAAGGACGGGCTGCCGGCGGACGCCTGGATCCCGTTCCCGCCGGGCGCGGCGGGCGCCGCTGGCGTAACGACCCGCACCGCGCTCGCGCCGCTCGAGCGCGAGGCGCAGGTCCGCACGCTCGCGGTCGGCGCTTGCCTCCCCTGCCACGACCCGGGGTCGCCGGCGGGCCGTGCGCTCTACGCCCGATTCCGGGAGAGCGTCGCGCGCGCTGGGCCGCGCTGCCGCGTGCCGTCCCCGCCTCCGTGAGGGCGGGCGCTCAGCAGCCTTCCGCCGTCCCGCCGACCTTGTGCGGACCGGTCCGACGCACCGGCACGACCGGAAGCTTCGCGACGGGGGGGGCGGCTGCGGCCTCACCCGTGAAGAACGATCGGACGGCGTCGCGCTTGCGGGCGGCGACGAGGTCCTCGTCGGTCCTCACCGAGGCGAGGTCCACCGGCGCGAGCACGTCCCGGCGCCAGGCGTCGTACCCGCCCGAGAGGAGGAGGACGCGCGGGTTGTCGTGGAGGATCCGCGGCACGACGACCGGCTCGGCGCCGCTCTGGGTATAGAGGACGACGTTCTTCGAGAGGTCCACGAGCTCCTCCCCGGCCTGGGCCTTCTTCGCCTCGGTGCGGTCCTGGTGACAGGAGGCGCAGCTCACGGCGCCGCGGACGTGGCCGGCCTGGAACTCCGCGCGCGAGCGCAGGTCCACGACGGTGAAGTCGCGGCGACCCTCGATGGTCCAGCCCGCCAGCTCCGCCGGCGTCACCCGGCGCGCCGCGGGCGCCTCGAGCGGGAGGACGGCGCGGCGCTGCGGCCCGCCTCGGAGGGACGCGGCGGCGACGCCGGCCCCGACGAGCCCGAGCACCGCGAAGAACAGCTTCGGACGGCTGATCATGGCGAGACTCCCGGCTCAGGCGTTGCCGAGCTTGCGGTCGAGCAGGTGCGTGAGGGCGAAGGCGCCGATGGCCATGAGCACCACCGCGAAGGCCACGATGCCCGCGGGGACGTGCAGGACGTCGGGGAGCAAGACGCGCCCCATGCTCGAGGACTCGTAGAAGCGCGCGATGAGCGGATAGCCGAAGGCGAACAGGACGGCGCCGACGAGGAACCCGGACACGTAGGCCATCGCGTCGATCTTCCCGGTCACCGCCCCGACAACCGCGGTGCCCGGGCAGAACTGTCCGATGACGAAGCCGAACCCGAAGATGACGCCGCCGACGATCTGCGGCCACAGGAACGTCTCGTTGACGTAGACGAGGTCGAGGTTCACGAGGCCGGCGTAGTAGAGGCCGAACAGACCGAGCATCGCCGTCACGACCGCCGTAAACATGACGCGCAGCACGGCGAAGTTGTAGCCGTACCACTGGCCGGCGAGGACGCGGGAGTTGCCGAATCCGCCCTTCTCGAGGAAGAAGCCGAAGCCGAACCCGAGGAAGACCGCGACGAGCACCTGCGTCGACGGGCCCCACTCCATGATCTTGGCGACGGGCGCGATGGGGTTCATCGGATCCACTCCTTCCGGAAGAAGTAGGCGAGGGCGTAGCCGCCGCCGAAGACGGACATCATGAACGCCCAGCTTCCCAGGGCGAGCGAGGCGCCGCCGGTGAGCGCCTGCCCGGAGGTGCAGCCGCGCGCGAGGCGCGCGCCGAAGGCGGACACGACGCCTCCGAGGACCGCCAGCACGAGGCGCCGCCGGGCGCTCGTGCCGGGGCCCCGCGTGATCTCGAAGGAGACCCGGCGGTCGAGGACGCCGCTCACGAAGCCGCCGACCAGGAGGCCCACGAGCAGGTAGACGAGGAAGTCGTCGAGGGGATCGCCGGGGCCCTTCACGTACTGGCCCAGGTAGGCGTTCTTCTTGGCGACGCTGGTCGCCTCCGCCTCGGTCCCGCCGTGGGCCGCCGCGTCCACCTTGTGCACGGCGTAGGTGGCGATCCGCGTGGCGGCGCCGGACGCGCCGAGTCCGCGGCCGACGAGCAGGAACGACGCGAGCAGCACGAGGCCGAGGCCGAAGCCGGCCTTGTACGAGTTCCAGTACGGGGCGGGGGTGTCCCTCGGGTCGCTCATCTCAGGCCTCCTCCTGGCGGAGCTTCAGCGTGCGGGTACCGACGACGAACAGCAGGACGGCGGCCGCGATCGCCCCGACGACGATCCCGACCTCCACCAGCGAAGGGGTGTAGGGGAGGAAGCCCGCCGGGTTCCCCTTGAACGGAGGGCCGTAGCGGACGAGCTCGTCGCGCGCGCCCACCACGGGCTTGAGCGAGAGCATCTGCCCTGCGACCACGAAGTTGTAGCGCATCACGAAGACCGCCAGCATCGGCAGCGCTGCGGCGACGGCGATCCAACCCGGCCGCCGGCCCCTCGCGCCGAGGAGGATCGTGAGCGGGACCACGAAGGCGAGGAACACCTCGAAGAACCAGAAGCTCAGGAAGAGAGGCCCGGACAGCATCGCCATCGTGACCTCGACCTTGCCGTGGTGCCCGCCGGCGACGCCCGCGATGATCTTCCAGGCGGTGAAGAAGAGGACCACGAACAGGAAGAGCGCGAGGAGCTTCCCCAGGGCGGCGACGAGGGGCTCGTTCTCGGCGCGGAGCTTCCGGTCGTTCGTGAACCAGTCCTCGAGGTAGACGACGAGGACGAGGAGCGCCGCGCCGCACAGGAGCGCGGAGGCGATGAAATAGACGGGCAGGAACGGTCCGTACCAGTACGGCCGGGCGTGCGAGAGGCCGAAGACGGCGCCGAGGTTCGAGTGCGCCGACACGGCCGCGACGATTCCCAGGATCCCCGCCGCCCGGGCGCGGCGGTGGTCGTGCCGGAGCAGGAAGAACAGCTCGGCGCCGATGAAGACCATGTACAGGCCGTACAGGGTTCCCATCCACCAGATCGGGGAGGCGGGGTTCGGCGAGAGGAGCACCATCCGGAGCAGGAGCACCGGGTGCTCGAGCTCGGCGCTCATCACCGCGAAGCCGACGAGCAGCGTGACCAGCGCGAGGAGGATCGCGCGCGTCGCGAGCGGCTCGAAGAGCTTCACGCCGAAGACGTGGCCGAGCGAGCTCACGAGGCAGAGCCCGGTGCTCGAGACGACGAAGAAGACGTAGGTGGCGATGAGCAGCCCCCACGGCATCTCCGCCGTCGTGCCGAGGGCGTGATGGCCCTCCTTCCAGGCGACGGCGCCGGCGGCGACCCCGAGCGCGGCGAGGACCCCGAGGACCCACAGGACGCGCCTGCCGATCGCTCGGGGCCCCGCCTCGCTGTCCCCCACCGTCGAGGAGGATCGCTCCACGGCGGCCGCGCCGCCCCCCGCGCCCACGACGTCGAGTTCCGAGGCCATCTCTCCTCCCTCAGGTCAGGAAGAACACCTTGGGCCGCGTGTCCTCTTCTTCGCGGAGGACCTTGAAGCGGCGCGTCTGGAGCTGGCGGTGCACGGCGCTCCGCGGATCGTCCAGGTCCCCGAACGCCAGCGCGCCGGTCGGGCAGACCGCGGCGCAGGCCGGGTCCTTCCCTTCGCGGACGCGGTGGACGCAGAAGGAGCACTTGTCCACGTAGCCATCGGGGTGCAGGTAGCGCGCCTCGTAGGGGCACGCGATGATGCACGCCTTGCAGCCGACGCACTTCTCCGGCGCGACCTCGACGAACCCGCCGTCCTCGTAGTGGCTCGCGCGGGTCGGGCAGGAGGCGACGCACGGCGCGTTCTCGCAGTGGTTGCAGCGCTCGCTACGCGTCTCGACGGCGAGGTACGGGTAGCGCCCCTGCTCCACCTGCGCCGTCCAGCAGCGGACGGCGCCGGGCGGCACCGCGTTCTCGTTCTTGCAGGCGATCACGCAGGCGTTGCAGGTGACGCACTGCCGCTGATCGACGGTCATGGCGTAGCGCGCCATCTCACGCCTCCCGGTAGACGGTGACGAAGTTGACGTTCATCCCTGTGCCGCCCATCGCCGGGTCGCGCCGGACGCGCGTGACGAGCCGCGAGTCGGACGCGCCGCGGCCGAAGCTCCGCCGCAACCGCCGGTCCTCGCGGCCGAAGCCGTGGACCATGTAGACGCAGTCCTGCCGGATCCGCTCGGTGACGCGCAGCGCGATGGGACCGGCCTTCACCTGATCCTGGTTCTCGAGCATCACGCGGTCGCCGGCGCGCAGCCCGAGGCTCCGGGCCATCTCGGCGTTCATCCACAGCTCGTTCTCGGGGAACACCTCGGCGAGGAGCGGGTTGTTCGTGGTCCGCGAGAACGTGTGGGTCGGCGCCCGGCCGAAGAGGAGTCGGAAGTACCCGGCAGGCGGCTCCTCCGGCGGCTCGTAGCGGGGCAGCGGGTCGAGCCCCGCGTCGGCGAGCGCCTTGCTGTAGAGCTCGATCTTCTTGCTCGGCGTCTTGAACGTCAGCGTGGGCGAGTCGTCGTAGATGCTCGCGCCCTCGCGGACGATCACCCCGTCGCGCTTCAGCTGCGCGAAATCGAGCCCGGCCGCTGCGACACGGGAGGCGAGGTACTCCTCCGCGTCCTTCCAGGGGAAGTACTGGCCGACCCCCATCTTCTCGGCGAGCCGCTTTGCGATCCACCAGCCCGGCTTCGTGTCGTACATCGAGGCGACCGCGGGCTGGCGGAGCGCTACGTAGGGCGTGCGATAGGGCGGGTTGTGCAGCTCGTCGTAGCGCTCGAGGTAGGTGTTCTCCGGGAGGATGACGTCCGCCCAGCCCGTGATCTCGGCCGGCATCGTGTCGATCGCGACGACGAGCTCGAGCTTCTTCATGGTCTCGATGACGTTCGCGGTGTTCGGGAGCGTGAGCGGCACGTTGCAGCCGTAGGCGATCCACGCCCGCACCGTCGCGCTCTCGTCGGGCATGCCGCCGGTGGCGGTGCAGGCGTCGTAGGCGAGCGCGCTGCTCGCGAGCGGGAACTTCTGGCGCGACTCGAAGTGGGCCGCCGCCGGGAACGGCGCCGTCTTGTACTCCGGCACGTCCAGCGTGGCGGGCAGGTAGAAGCCGCCCTTCTTCGCCCAGTTGCCGAGGAGCGCGTTCACGATCGCGACGGCGCGCGCGCGCTGCGTGTCGTTCCCGTACCAGACGACGTGACGGCCCGGGTGCACGAGCGCCGCCGGCGCGGCCCGAGCGAGCTCGCGCGCCGTGTCGCGGATGAGCCCCGGCTCGATGCCGGTCTGGAGATACGCCCACTCGGGTGTCTTGTCCTCGACGTGCTTCGCGAGCGCGTCGAACCCGACGGTGTTCTTCTCGACGAAGTCCTTCTGGAAGAGCCGCTCGCCGATGAGCACGTTCGCCCAGGCGAGGAGCAGCGCCGTGTCGGTGCCCGGCTTGATGGGCAGCCAGTACTTCGACTTGCTCGCGATGATCGAGAAGCGCGGATCGACCGTGATGAACACCGCGCCCCTGGCGTTCGCGGCGGACATGTCCTGCACCGCCGTGTTGTGCATGTTCTCGCCGAGGTGCGTCCCGATGAACGCGACGGCCTTCGAGTTCGCGACATCGATCGTCTCGATCGCGCCCGGGTCGGCGCCGAAGGTGACGCCGAACCCCGCCATGCGCGGGCCGCGGCACTGGTCGTACGAGGGCGCGACCACGTTGCCGCTGCCGATCGCCTTGAGCAGCGTCTTGAAGAACCCGCCGCCGTGCCCGTGCGAGAAGAGGACGATGCTGCCGGCGCCGAAGTGGTCCCGGACCTCGCCGAGCCGCCGCGCCGTGAAGTCCAGAGCCTCGTCCCAGCTCACCGGCTTCCACTTCTCCTCGCCGCGCTGGTTCACGCGCAGGAGCGGCTGGCGCAGGCGATCCGGGTCGTAGAGCGCGCCGACGGCGCCCGCCCCGCGCGGGCAGAGCAGGCCGTTCGAGAGCGGGTGGCGCGGGTTCCCCTCGATCTTGTAGACGCGCTCGTCCTTGACGTACGCGAGCACGCCGCACTTCCAGAAGCAGATCTCGCAGAACGACGGCACGATCCGGTCGGGCGTGATGCTCTTCCCGTCCCGGGCGCCTGCCTCCCGCGCGAGGCCGCCGAGGGCGCCGGCCGCGAGGCCTCCCAGCACGGTGCCGCCCGTCACCCGGAGGAACTTCCTGCGGTTCATGTGTCGAACCATGCGGTGCTCCTCGGCCGCCGCGAAGGCGGCGCGATCGTTCGTGTCACCTCGAGCGTCAGCGAGGAGAGGTCAGCACCACCCGTGCCAGCCCCGCCGAGGGCGCGCGGCAGGGCCAAGCGCGTGTCCACCGTGGACTTCTGCACGTGCGGCGCCGTGCCGCGTCTCGCCTCGTTGTGCGCTCGGTTTCAGAGCGTTACGGTGGGTTTCGCTTTGTTTCGCTGCGTTTCGGGAGGGGACATCGCGAGACCGTCCGACACGACGCGCGTCCGGGCCGCCCAGCGCGGGCTGACGCGGCTCGTCCGCGAGGCCGACGGGGCCTCGGCCTTCCTCGACCTCGTCACCGACGGCAGCTCCGACGCCGTCTTCGTGGTCGATCCCGATCGCAACCTGCTCCTCTTCAACCGGCGGGGAGAGGAGATCACCGGGTTCAGCCGCGAGGAGGTCCTGGGCCGGAACTGCCTCTCCGCGTTCCGGTGCCCCCGCTGCCTCGAGGCCTGCCGCGTCTTCGAGCGCGGGAGGATCGGCGCGGCGTCCGTGGAAATCTTCCGGAAGGACGAAACGAGGCTGCGTGTTCGCAAGCGGGCCGCCGTGCTCCGCGACCGCCTGGGCCGGACCATCGGCGCGGTCGAGATCTTCCGGGAAGCCGAAGGGGGGCAGGCGCGCGACGCCGCCTCGTCGCGCGGGGCGCAGGTGTCGTGGGACGGGGCCGAGTCGCTCATGTCGTCGCTCGGCCGTGGGCTCGTCGTCGTCGACCGAGAGTTCATCATCCGCCGCGTGTCGCAGAATTTCGCCGAGCTGGCCGGCCGGCGCGCCGGGGAGCTGGAGAGCACCGCCGCCGCAGCGGTGCTCGGCGGGGGGTTGTTCGAGGCCGACTCGCCGTTCGCGCGCGCGCTGCTCGACGGGCAGCGCCGGGAGGGATGGCGCGGCAGCGTCGCCGCCACCTCGGGCGCGCGCGTCCGGGTGTCCGTCACCGGCGCGCCGATCCCCTCGAGCGACCAATGCGAGCCCTGCGTGGAAGCGGCCGCGTTCGTGCTCGTCGTGCGGCCCGATCCCCCCGACGCCAGCGTGAACGACCCGCAGCACGCTGCGGGGTTCGAGGGCCTGGTGGGGCGGTCCGCGGCGATGCAGCGCGTGTTCAACCTGGTGGACCACCTCCGCGACAGCGACGCGACCGTGCTCGTCACCGGCGAGAGCGGCACCGGGAAGGAGCTCGTCGCACGGGCGATCCACGCGCGCTCGCGGCGCGCGGAGCGGCCGTTCGTCGCGGTGAACTGCGGCGCGCTCCCCGGGAGCCTCCTCGAGAGCGAGCTGTTCGGGCACGTCCGGGGCGCCTTCACGGGGGCGGGATGGGACAAGCTGGGCCGGTTCGAGGTCGTGGAGGACGGGACGCTGTTCCTCGACGAGATCGGCGATCTCCCCGTGGAGCTCCAGGTCAAGCTCCTCCGGGTCCTCCAGGAGCGTCAGTTCGAGCGGGTGGGCGAGGTCCGCCCTCGCCCGTTCCGTGCGCGCGTCGTCGCCGCGACGCACCACGATCTCGCCCGCGCCGTGGCCGGCAAGACCTTCCGGGAGGACCTCTTCTACCGGCTCAACGTGGTCCCGGTGCGCCTCCCTCCGCTGCGGGAGCGCAGGGAGGACTTGGAGCTGCTCATCGGGCACGTCCTCGAGCGGATCGGCGAGCGTCGCTCGCGGCTCTTGCGCCTGTCGCCGGGCGCCATGCGCGCGCTCCTCGCCTGCGACTGGCCGGGGAACGTGCGTCAGCTCGAGAACGCCCTCGAGTGCGCGACGGCGGTCTGCGAGGGCCAGACGATCCACGTCGAGGACCTGCCGCCGGAGATCACCGCCGCCGACGGGCCAGCGGCCCGCGCCGGGGCGGACGCGGTCGCGGGCGCGGGGG
>DATDDC010000016.1:0-2302 GCA_036523995.1 Anaeromyxobacter sp. | reverse complement strand
GGTCGAGGTCGCGGTCAGCGCGGCGGCCGCGGTCGGCGTCGCCGTCGGCTCTTCCCCCGCCTCCGCTCCCCCACGCCCTTCGCTCCACGATCCGCCCGCCCCCCATGGCGAGCACCTCTCTCACCTCCGGCAGGATCTCCTCCTCGCGGTGGGTCGCCATGACGACCGCCGTTCCGCCACGGACGATGCGCGAGACGTTCGCGAGGAAGGCGCTCCGCGCGCCGGCGTCGAGCCCTTCGCACGCCTCGTCCAGGAGGAGCATCTCCGGAGCCGGCGCCAGGGCGCGGGCGAGGAGCACGCGCCGCGCCTCGCCGCGCGACAGCTCGAGGACGGAGCGCTCGAGGAGGGGAGCGATGCCGAGCAGCTCCGCGACCTCGCGGATGCGCCGGGCCTGCGCGGGCGTCGCGGCCTCCGCCGGGAACACGGCGTCGAAGAAGCCGGAGCGGATCACCGCCTCCGCGGCGAGGTCCCAGTCGTGCCGGACGTACGCGTCCTGCTGCTCGGGGGCGACGAGCGCGAAGCGCTCCCGCGCGCCGATGGGGCTCTCCCATGCGCCGTCCTCGCCGTGGAAGAGCCGCTTGCCCGCGCTCGCGGGGTGCGGCCAGATCTCGCCGCGCAGGAGCCGGAGCAGCGTGGACTTCCCGGAGCCGCTCGGGCCCACGACGCCGAGGGCCTCGCCGGCGCGGACCTCCATCGACACGCCCTCGAGGAGCGTCGCGCCGGCCAGGCGGACGTCCACGCGGTCGAGCGTCACGAGGAGGCGGGGCACCGGCGCATCTTAAAGGCCAGGTTCGCGCCGAGCCTAATCCCGCCGCCGGAACTCGGCCCGCAGGCCTCCGGCACGGAGCATCACGAATGGGTCAGGAGCCTGTGGTCGCGCGCGAACCATCCGAGGTGCACCCCGGACCACGCCGGATCTCCCGACGTCGAGAGGCGCAAATCGTCAGTCGCCTGCCACGCGGCACAATCAAAGTGTCAGACTCGTGCAATAGCATTGCTGTCGATGGCCTTCCGGCGTGTGGAGCGACGCCGCCGCGCCGCCGAGCGCTACATCGCGCGGCACGCCGACGAGCTGTGGCAGGCGGAGCTCGCGGCGCGGGCGAAGGAGGCCGAGCGCCGCGAGGCGCGTCGGCCGTACTGCGGCGTGCTGGAATGCGTCATCGAGCGCCAGGCGCTCGAGCTGCTCAGCGCAGATGGCTTCGAGGTCACGAAGGTTGGGCGCCACGGCTGGCCGGACCAAGTGGTCGTCGTGGGCGACCGGACCCTCTGGCTGGAGTTCAAGAAGATCGACGGGGGGCATATCACCCCCGCGCAGCGGCGCGTCATCCCGCGTTTGCGGAAGGCCGGCGCGGTCGTGCTCGTGCGCCCGACGCCGGAGGAGGCGCTGGAGGCTGCCCGGCGCATGCGGGCGGAGTGAGTGGCAGGGGCTGCGGCATGGCATCAACCCTTGCCGGCGGCGGCGCGCCGTGACATGGACGCGCCTTCCCATGCTCGACCTCTCGACGCTCAACCCGGCCCAGCGCGAGGCGGTGACCCACGGCGAGGGTCCGCTCCTCGTCCTCGCCGGCGCGGGCTCCGGGAAGACGCGCGTCATCGTCCACCGGATCGCCTGGCTCATGCAGAGGGGCGTGCGGCCCGACTCCATCCTCGCCGTCACCTTCACGAACAAGGCGGCGGGGGAGATGCGCGAGCGGGTGACCGCGCTCGCCGGGGCGGCCGCGGTGGACGTGGCGGTCTCCACCTTCCACGCCTTCGGCCTCTCGCTCCTCAAGGAGGAGCACGAGGCGGCCGGGCTGCCGAGGCGCTTCGGCCTGTGCGACGCGGGCGATCAGCTCGCCCTCGTGAAGCGCTGCATGCGCGAGGTGAAGGTGGACGACCGGAGCTTCGACGCGCACCGGGTCCTGTCCATCGTCTCGCGCGCCAAGAACGAGGGGAAGAAGCGGATCCGCCCGAGGGAGGCGGGGCAGGGCGACGACTACGACCTCGTGGCGAGCGAGGTGTTCCCGCGCTACGAGCGGGCGCTCCGGGCGCAGCGCTCGGTCGACTTCGACGACCTCATCGCCCTGCCGGTGGCGATGCTCTCCCGCGACGAGGATCTGCGCCGCCGCGTCTCGAGGCGCCTTCGCCACGTCCTCGTGGACGAGTACCAGGACACGAACGTCGCGCAGCTCGAGCTCCTGAAGCTCCTCGCGGGCGAGGCGCGCAGCGTGTGCGCGGTCGGCGACGACGACCAGGCCATCTACGGCTGGCGCGGGGCGGAGGTGCGGAACATCCTCCGCTTCGAGCGGCACTTCCCGGGCGC
>DATDDC010000015.1:0-6934 GCA_036523995.1 Anaeromyxobacter sp. | reverse complement strand
AGGCCTCGTAGAGCTGGACCGGGTGGAGCGGCAGCGTGGTGAGCCGGTCCGACGCGAGGAAGGCCTCCGGGTGCGGCCGCGACGCGAAGGACTGGAAGGCGAGCGAGTCGGGCGGGAACCTCGCCGCCCACGGCAGGTGGCTCCCCGCGACCTCGCCCCAGCAGCAGCCGGCGCTGAAGCAGCCGAGCCGCCCCAGGAAGTGCCCGAAGGCGACGGAGGGGATGAGCGTGTCCGCGTGCGGGAGGAACCTCATGGCGTGACGGCGCATGTACCAGAAGGCCGTGAGCGCGGCGCCGATGAAGCCGCCGTAGAAGACGAGCCCGCCCTCCCAGAAGGCGAGGAGGCGCGGGAGCCGCCCGAAGGGCGTCGCCACGAAGGCGCGCCCGGGGGCGAAGTAGTCGTCCCAGTTCACGAAGATGAAGTAGACGCGGCTCCCCACCAGGGCGGCGAGGAGCACCCAGAACGAGAGGTCCGCGATGCGCTCGGGGTCCTGGCCGCGGCGGCGCGCCTCTCGCTGGGCGAGCCACATCCCGGCGAGGAAGGCGGCGGCGATGAGGAGCCCGTAGGCGTGCAGCGGGAGGCGGATCTCCGCGTCGAGCACGCCGGCGCGCCAGAGCGCGCCCAGGGCGAGGGCGAGCGCTCCGATCACCCAGGCGTCGTCCCGGAGCGCCTGGCGGAGCGTGGCCCGCTCGCCCTCCTTGCGGGCGTGGCGCAGGTAGCCCCAGGCGCGGAGCGCGACGACGGCCAGGGCGAGGAGCGCCGCGAGCGGCTTCCCGAAGCCTTCCGGGATGACGATGTCGAAGAGGACGGGGAGCATCGCTCGAGTCGCGGCCCTTTCGCCGCCTAGGCCGCGCCGGCTTCCTTCTCGCGCCGCTCGGCCCCTCCGGCGGCCTCGCGCTTCTGCCCGGGGTGGAGGAGGAGCATCGCGACGCCCACCACGATGAGCGAGTCGGCCACGTTGAAGGTGGGCCAGCGGATGTCGGGCCGGTTCCACCAGTACCACTCGATGAAGTCGACGACGTAGCCGCGGGCGATGCGGTCGATGAAGTTCCCGACGGCGCCGGCGAGCACGAAGGCGAGGGCGAGCTGGAGGAAGCGCTGGTCGTTCCGGAGCTTCCGGTAGTAGTGCAGGATGAAGGCGACGGCCGCGACGGAGATGAGCTTGAAGAAGCCGTTCCGGAAGCCCTCCGAGAACCCGCGGAAGAGCCCCCACGCCGCCCCGGGGTTCTCGACGTAGTTCATCCGCCACAGCGGCCGCCACACGTAGTACGGCTCGGTGGCGAGCGGCTCGAGGTGCTGGTACGCGTAGAACCCGCGCACGCGCTCCACGAGCGAGTGCTCCCGCGAGCGCTCGAACACGCGCGTGAGCCGGTCCACCGCGAGGAACTTCGTCCACTGATCGAGGAGGACGAGGCCGACGAAGAGCGCGGCGAGGAGCGCCCACTTCCCGGGGAGGCGCCTCATGCGAGGGCGTCCGCGCACTTGCCGCAGATCGTGGGGTGCTTCGGGTCCTTCCCCACGTCCTCGGCGTAGATCCAGCACCGCTCGCACTTCTTCCCCGGCGCCCGCGCCACCTCGGCCCCGAGCCGACCCTCCTCGAGCACCACCTTCGAGACGATGAAGAGCGCCGGCAGCTCGTCGCGCGCCTCGCGGAGGAGCTTCAGGGTCTCGCCGTCGGCGCGGAGCGTCACCATGGCCTCGAGGCCCGAGCCGATGAGCTTCGCGCGGCGCGCCTCCTCGAGCTTCCCCTGCACGACCGCGCGCACGTCGAAGAGCTGGCCGTAGCGGGCCTCGAGCGCGGCCGCGTCCTTCGGCGGCTCGCGGGCGGGGAGGCCGGCGAGGAACACGCTCTCCTTGGGCCGGCCGGGGAGGTAGCCCCACGCCTCGCTCGCCGTGAAGGAGAGCACCGGCGCGAGGAGCCGGACCACGTCCTGCGCCATGAGCCAGAGCACGGTCTGCACGGACCGCCGGGGCTTCCCGTCCCGCTTCCACGTGTAGAGGCGGTCCTTCACGATGTCGAAGTAGAGCGACGAGAGGTCGACCGCGCAGAGCTGCATGGTGGCGTGGTAGGCCACGTGGAACTCGTACTCCTCGTAGGCGGCCTTCACGCGCTCGTCCCAGGCGGCGAGCTTCGCGAGCGCCCACCGGTCGAGCGGCAGGAGCTCGTCCACCGGCACCGCGTCCTTCGCGGGGTCGAAGCCGTCGAGCGCGCCCAGCATGTAGCGGATGGTGTTCCGGATCTTCCGGTAGCCCTCGGCGAGCCCGGAGAGGATCTCCTCGCCGATGCGCACGTCGTCGCGGTAGTCGGCGGCCGCCACCCACAGGCGCAGGACGTCCGCGCCGTACCTCTTGATGATCTCCTCGGGCGCCACCACGTTCCCGAGGCTCTTCGACATGGCCTTGCCCTGCTGGTCGAGGACGAAGCCGTGCGTGAGGACGCCGTCGTAGGGCGCGCCGTCGCGGATGGCGACGGCCGTGAGGAGCGAGGAGTGGAACCAGCCGCGGTGCTGGTCGGAGCCCTCGAGGTAGAGGTCCACCGGCACGCCCAGCCCCTCCTTCTCGGCGACCGCCGACCAGGAGACGCCCGAGTCCCACCACACGTCGAGGATGTCCTGCTCGCGCCGGAACTCGGACTTGCCGCACTTCGGGCAGGTCGCTCCCTGCGTGAAGGCGCCGGGGCTCCGCCGGTACCAGGCCTCGATGCCCTCCTCCTCGAAGGCGCGGGCCACCGTCTCCATCACCGCGGGGGAGACGAGCGGCTCGCTGCAGCCCTCGCAGTAGAAGACCGGGATGGGAACGCCCCAGGTCCGCTGGCGCGAGAGGCACCAGTCGGGCCGGTTCTCGATCATGGCGTAGATCCGATCCCGTCCCCAGCGCGGGATCCAGCGCACGCGGTCGATCTCGGAGAGCGCCTTCTTCCGGAGCCCGCCGTGCTCGAGCGAGAGGAACCACTGGTCCGTGGCGCGGAACACGACGGGGTTGTGGCAGCGCCAGCAGTGCGGATAGCTGTGCTTCAGCTTCGCTCCCGGATCGGAGAGCAGGTGCTTCGAGGCGTGGAGGTCGTTCACGATCTGCGGGTTCGCCTCGAAGATGTCCTTCCCGGCGTACTTCCCGGCCTCGGCCGTGAAGCGGCCCGCCCCGTCGACGGGGTTCAGGATCTCGAGCCCGTAGCGCAGGCCGACCTCGTAGTCCTCCTGGCCGTGGCCCGGCGCGGTGTGGACGAGCCCGGTGCCGGCCTCGAGCGTCACGTGCGTGCCCAGGATGACCGGGCACTCGCGGGGCATGAACGGGTGGCGGTACTTGAGCCCCTCGAGCGCCTTCCCCTCGACGTAGCCGAGGACGCGCCGCGGCTCGGCGAGGTGCGGCGGGCCCACCGCCGCCCCTCCGGTCGCCGCCTCGTGCGCCTGGGGCGAGTGGGGCGTCGGCGCCCTCCCCGCGGCGAGGTGGTCCGGCGCCACGTCGGCGAGGAACCTGCCCAGGAGGTCCTTCGCCACGACCACGACCTGCCCGTCGAGATCGTAGACGACGTACGAGAGCGCGGGGTGAACCGTGACCGCGAGGTTCGCGGGGAGCGTCCAGGGCGTCGTGGTCCAGATGACGAGCCGCGCCTTCTTCCCGGCGAGGCTCGGCTCGGGGAGCGGGTCGACGAGGTCGAAGGCCACGTAGATCGAGGGCGAGGTGTGGTCCTCGTACTCGACCTCCGCCTCGGCCAGGGCGGTCCGGTCCGTGGTGCACCAGTAGACCGGCTTCTTGCCTCGATAGAGGAAGCCCTTCTCCGCGGCGCGGGCGAGGGCGCGCACGATGGCTCCCTCGTAGCCCCGGGACATCGTGGCGTACGGCGTCTCCCAGCGCCCGAAGACGCCGAGCCGCTTGAACGACTCGCGCTGCCGCTCGATCCACTTCTGCGCGTACTTCCGGCAGGCCTCGATGATGGCCGGCCGGTCCATGTTGCGCTTCTTCGAGCCGAGCTCCTTGTCGACCTTGAGCTCGATGGGGAGCCCGTGGCAGTCCCAGCCCGGGATGTAGTCCGCGACCTCGCCCTTGAGGTTCCGGTACTTCACGATGAGGTCCTTCAGGACCTTGTTGAGGGCGTGGCCGATGTGGATGTCGCCGTTCGCGTACGGCGGGCCGTCGTGGAGGACGAACTTCTTCGCCCCGGCCCTTCCCGCGTTCTGGGCCACGAGCCGCTGGAAGACCGCCTGCTCCTCCCACTGGCGGAGGATCTCCGGCTCCCGCTGCGGCAGGTTCGCCTTCATCGGGAAGTCGGTCTTCGGCAGGTTGACGGTCTCTTTGTAGTCCACGGCGGCCTTTCGGCTCGGAAAGACAAGGGTTCTAGCAGCGGGAGGGGCCCTTATCAACGAGCGAGATCGAGCCCTCGGGCTCGTTGCGGCGCCCGCCGGCCGCCGCTAACCTTGGCGCGCCCTCATGCCGCCCTCCCGCAAGAAGGCCGCGCGCGCGAAGCGCCCGCGCGAGAGGCCCGCGGAGCCTTCCGGCGAGCGGCTCGGCATCGTCATCCTCTCGCGGAACCCGAAGCTCCACTCCACCCGCAGGCTCGTCGAGGCGGCCAAGGCGCTCGGCCACGCGCCTCGCGTGCTCGACACGCTCCGCTGCAACATGGTGGTGGCGCGCGATCGGCCGCGCATCTTCTACAGCGACGAGGAGGTGCTCGCGACGAAGGTGGACGTCGTCATCCCGCGCATCGGCGCGTCGATCACGGGCTACGGCCTCTCGGTCGTGAACCAGTTCGACCTCATGGGCGTCCCGGTGGTGAACGCGGCCATCCCCATCGCGCGCTCGCGCGACAAGCTCCGCGCGCTCCAGCTCCTCTCGCGCTTCGGCATCGACATCCCGCGCACCGTCATGTGCCGCTACCGCGACGAGGTGGAGGGCGCGGTGCGCATGGTGGGCGGCCTCCCCTGCATCATCAAGCTCATCCAGGGCACGCAGGGCGTGGGCGTCATGATCGCGAACACGGCCGCCGAGGTGGAGGGGATGCTCGACACGCTCTGGACGCTCGGCCAGGAGATCCTCCTCCAGGAGCTCGTGGCCGAGTCCCGCGGCCGGGACGTCCGCGCGCTCGTCATCGGCGATCGCGCCGTCGCGGCGATGCGGCGGACCGCCCGCGCGGGCGACTTCCGCTCCAACATCCACCGAGGCGGCGTCGCCGAGGCCATCGCGCTCGAGCGCGAGTACGCCGAGGCCGCGGTGAAGGCGGCGCGCGTCATGGGGCTCGAGGTGGCGGGCGTGGACATGCTCGAGGCGCGCACCGGCCCGAAGATCATGGAGGTGAACTCGTCGCCCGGTTTCGAGGGGCTCGAGGCCGCCTCCGGCGTGGACATCGCGACGCTCTACGTGCAGCACGCCGTCGAGTTCGCGCGGGCGCGCCAGTCGCCCTACGGCGGCGGCGGCGGGCACCTCGTCTAGCCTCAGCAGCCGACCGGGCGGGCGCCCGTCTCTCGTGGCCTCTCCTGGCGCGCCTCTACAATCCGCGCGACCGTGCCACCCCGGAGCCTCCGCGTCGAGCCCGTCTCGCTCGTCCTGTACGAGGATCCGCTTTGGCCGTGGTGCCTCGTGGCCGAGCAGCGCATCCGCGCCGTGCTCGAGGGGATCGATGGACCGTTCGGCCCGCTCCGCCTCGCGCCGTTCCCGCTGCGGACCGAGGAACGCGTGCCCACCCGCGCCGAGCGCCGGGCCATGGCCCGCGTCGCGCGCAGCGCCGCGCGCGAGCCGGAGGCCGCCGGCACGACCCCGGACCTGTGGCTCTCGCGCGATCCGCCGCTCACGACCGTGCCCGTCCTCACGGCGCTCGCCGCCGCGCGCCTCCAGGGCGCCGCCCGCGAGGACGCGCTCCGCGACGCCATCCGCGAGGCCGGGCTCGTGCGCGGCATCAACGTCACGCGCAAGGACGTGCTCTACGAGCTGGCCGAGACCTCCGGCCTCGACGTCGACCGCTTCGCCGGCGCCTTCGCCGCCCCGGCCACCGAGCGGCGCGTCCTCGACGTCTTCGAGGACGCCGTGAGCAAGGGCGTCGAGGGCGCACCGGCCCTCGTCATCGGCGACGAGTGGCTCGTCCTCGGGCCTCGCACCGCGGAGGAGTACACCGGCGTCCTGCGGCGTTACGCCACCGTACGCCTCGGCGTCCCACAGAAGCGCACCGTGCACTGAGGACCGCGCCCGTTGCGACGGTTCACGCCGTCGCGCTTCCGCACACCGGGACGCGAAGCTTTTCGCAGCGTTGACTGTCGGATGGACGCCGGCACGAGCGCTGCTAACATGGTCGCTCGCGGCCGCCCTCGGTCCGCCGGTGAATTTCCGAGCCCCTCGCGACGTCCTCGCCGGGCACGCTCTCGAAGGAGAACGGATGAAGCGCCTAGCCCTGTTGCTCCCGGTCGCTCTCTCGGCCGCAGGCTGCGTCGTCGTTCCGGCGTACCGGCAGCCGCCGCCTCCGCCTCCGCCGGCCCCCGTCGCCGTGCCCGAGCCCGCGCCGTACCCGCCGCCCGCACCCGCGCCCCCACCGCGCGCCGAGGTCTGGTACTACGGCCAGCACTTCATCCCCGAGTCCTACGGCGGTGGGTGGTGCTACGAGGAAGGGCCGCACCTCCACGACTACTACCCGGACCGCGCGGACTACTACGCCGTCCAGAGCGGCTACTACTACTATCACGGTCCGTATGTGTTCACGTACTGGGACGGCCACCCGCTTCCCGGTGGCGGCTGGTGCTTCATCCGAGGCGGGCACACGCACGGATATTCTCCGCCGCGCGGCGCCGAGTGGACCTGGTCCCGGACCGGCTACATGTACGGCGGGCCCTATCACGCCCGCCGGCTCCCGCCGCGCGACTACTGGGTGGCTCCGCGGCCTCGCCCCGCGCCGCCGCCTCGCACGATCGCCCCGGCGCCGGCTCCCGCCTACCGGGCCACGCCCGCACCCGCC
>DATDDC010000014.1:0-4706 GCA_036523995.1 Anaeromyxobacter sp. | reverse complement strand
ATCGGCCGGCGCGGATTCTTGAGGCCGGCGCGCGCGCGGCGAACCGCCTGCGACACCGTGACGATGGCCTCGTCCTGGCCGACCATGCGCTTGTGGATCTCTTCCTCCATGCGCAGAAGCCGCGCGCTCTCCTCTTCGACGAGGCGTGACACGGGCACACCGGCGGTCTCGGGCCACGCGCCGACGTTCCTCGGGGAGCCCGGCACGCTCGCCGAGGCCCCCGCGCCCACGGCGCCGGCGGACCCCGGGCGGCTCCGCCTCCTCGCGGACGGCGTCACCACGGACGTGACGATCTCGATGCGCTACTGATGGACTCGCTCCGGCGGGTGCGACCGAGCGCTCGCCCGTCACCCCGCCGCGGCCGTCCCTGCGAGGCGCTCCAGCGCCCGGAGCATGGCCGAGTGATCCCAGGCCCCGCCGCCGTGCGCGACGCAGGCGTTGAACGTCGCCGTCGAGGTCCAGGTCGGGTCGAGGTCGGGGTCGCGGTCGAGAGCGCTCACCCCACGAGGAAGACCGTGCACGTCCGGGCGCCGTGCGCGCCGATGACGAGCGCCTGCTCGATGTCGGCGGTCTTGGACGGTCCCGCCACCAACGTCCCGAAGCCGGCCGCGGGGAAGGCGATGCGGCGGTAGGCCTCGTGCATGTCGTTCACGATCTCGGCGGCGGGCACGACGAGGGCGAGGTGCTCGGCCACCACGAACACGCCGCGGTGCTTGAGGCCACCCGTGGGCAGCCACACCGCGCCGTTCTCGGCGACCGCGAAGGCGCCGGGGAGGACGGCGAGGCCGATCCCCTCCATGCCGTGCGGATCGTCGAGGGCGTCGAGGGAGGTGTTCCCCGCGACGCCGGGGACCGCGGAGAAGACGCGGGCCGCGCCGAGCTTCGCGGCGAGCGACTTCACCTCGCCCGCGAGCGCCGCCGCGTCCGGGACGCGGACGAACGTTCCCGCCACGGCCGCGACCGCGTCCGCGAGCTTCGCCACCTTGTCCGGGAAGGAGGCGCCGAGCTTCGAGAGGTCCGGCGCGGGCGTCTCCGGCGCGCGCGCGGCGCGCAGGCGGTCGAGGATGGCGCGGCGGGCGTCGTCAGCCATGGTTCGCTCCGCGCGTGCGGCGCCAGAGGTCCCGGAAGCTCTCGCGCGGCGCCGGCGGCAGCTCGCGCCGACGGCCCCAGCCGTTCCAGGGGCCGTACACGATCGGGCGCGGGAGGACGCGCAGGAAGAAGCGCGCCATCCGCCCGGCCGCCTCGTAGAGGGCCCGGTGCCCGAGGACGAGGCCCGCGATGCGCATGGCGAGCCGCTTTCCAAAGGGCACGATGCGGCGCTCCGCCAGGTCCCGGCGCCGCGCCAGGAGCTGATCGTGCAGGTCGATCTTGACGGGGCAGACGTCGTCGCAGGAGCCGCACAGGCTCGAGGCGAAGGGCAGGGACGCGTACGTCTTCGCGTCGCGCGCGGTGGCGAGGAGCGAGCCGATGGGCCCGGGCACGACGTACTCGTAGCTGTAGCCGCCGCTCCGCCGGAACACCGGGCAGGTGTTCATGCAGGCGCCGCAGCGGATGCAGGCGAGGGAGCGGCGGAAGGTGTCGTCGGCGAGGATGCGCGAGCGGCCGGCGTCCACGATGACGATGTGCAGCTCTCCCCCGGCCACCGGGCCGTGGAAGTGGCTCGTGTAGGTGGTGACGGGCTGGCCCGTGGCCGAGCGCGCCAGGAGGCGGAGGAAGACGCCCAGGTGCTCGAGCCGCGGGATCACCTTCTCCACGCCCATGCAGGCGACGTGGAGCCTGGGCAGGTGCGTCCCCATGTCGGCGTTGCCCTCGTTCGTGCAGACGACGACCCCGCCAGTCTCGGCCACAGCGAAGTTCACGCCGGTCATGCCGGCGTCCGCCGTCATGAACTTCTCGCGCAGGTGCCCGCGCGCCGCCTCGGTGAGCTGCTTGGGATCGGCGAGGCCCGCGGGCGTCCCGAGCTTCTCGTGGAAGAGGTCCCCGATCTCCTCGCGCTTGCGGTGGATGGCGGGGAAGATGATGTGCGAGGGCGGCTCGTGGGCGAGCTGGACGATGCGCTCGCCCAGGTCCGTGTCCACCACCTCGATGCCGCGGACCTCGAGGTAGGGGTTGAGGCCGCACTCCTCGGTGAGCATGGACTTCGACTTCGCCACCCGGCGCACGCCGTGCGAGGAGAGGATCCCGTGCACGATGGCGTTGTGCTCGGCCGCGTCGCGCGCCCAGTGCACCTTCGCGCCGCGGGCCGTGGCGTTCCGCTCAAACTCCTCCAGGTAGTCGGCGAGGCGGCCCTGCGTGTGCGATCGGATCCTCGAGGCGGCCTCGCGCAGCTCCTCCCAGTCCGGGACGAGCGAGGCGGCCTTGTCGCGCTTCTCCCGGACGAACCAGAGCGCCTGGTCGTGCCAGTGGGCCCGGGCCTCGTTGGCGACGAAGCGGGCCGCGTTCACGGGGTGTGCGGTCACGCTCACGAGATCGCCTCCGCCAGGACCTCGGCCACGTGCTGGAACCGGAGCGGCACCTTCTCCCGGCGCGCCAGGCCCTCGAGGTGCATGAGGCAGGAGACGTCGGTGCCCGTCACGATCTCCGCGCCGGCGCGGACGTGGTCGGCGATGCGGTCCTTGCCCATGAGGCAGGAGACCGCCTCCTCCGTGACGGCGAACGTCCCGCCGAACCCGCAGCACTCGTCCGCGCGCGCGAGCGGCACGAGCTGGATCTCCCGCAGCGACGAGAGGAGGGCGCCCACCTTGGAGGAGCGCGGCAGGAGCAGCTCGCTCGGGACGCCGAGGTGCAGCTCGCGCAGGCCGTGGCAGCTCTGGTGCAGCCCGACCTTGTGCGCGAAGCGGCCGTCGAGCGCCTTCACCCCGAGGACGTCGACGAGGAACTCGCACAGCTCGTAGGTGCCGTTCTTGAGCTTCTCGAAGCCGGGCTTGCCGGCGAGGAAGGCGTCGTAGTGGTTCCGCACCATCGAGGTGCAGCTTCCCGAGGGGCAGACCACCGCCTCGAAGCCGCCGAAGACCTCGAGGAAGCGGCGGGCGAGGGGCGCGGCGTCGGCGGCGCAGCCGGCGTTGGCCATGGGCTGGCCGCAGCACGTCTGCTCCTCGGGGAAGGCGACCTCGACGCCGAGCTTCTCGAGGACGCGCACGGTGGCGAGGCCCACCTGCGGAAAGAGCTGGTCCACGTAGCACGGGATGAAGAGGGCGACGCGCATCGGGGTGTGGAGGATGCCTCGAAACGCGTTGGGAAGGAAGTCAGCTCCCGCCCGGATGCAGCCGCTCGAGCTCCTGATCCTGGAACGAGGCGGGGTCCTCGATGGCCTCGAGGTGCGTCGAGACGTTCGCGTTCGGGATGGCGCGCCGCACCTCGTCCTCGATCCGCTCGAGGAGGTCGTGGCCGCGGCTCACGGTCCAGGCGCCCGGCACGAGCACGTGCATCGACACGAAGCGGCGGGCTCCGGCCTGGCGCGTGCGCACCGCGTGGAAGCGGATCTCGTCGGCGGCGTGGCGCTCGAGGACGGCGTGCAGCGCGGCGAGCTCGGCGGCGGGCAGCGCGGCGTCGAGGAGGCCCTTCCACGACCGGCGCACGAGCTTCGCCCCCGTCCAGACGATCTGCGCGGCGACCGCCAGCGCCACGAGCGGATCGAGCGGCAGCCAGCCCGTCATGGCCACGAGGCCGATGCCGGCGAGGACGCCGGCCGACGTCCACACGTCCGTCATGAGGTGGTGACCGTCCGCCTCCAGGGCGATCGAGTGGTGGCGGCGGCCCGCCGCGAGGAGGGCGCGCGCCACGGCGAGGTTCACGGCGGAGGCGAGGACGGAGATGGCGAGGCCGAGCCCGGCGCGCTCGAGCGGCTGGGGGTGGAGGAGCCTCCCCACCGCGGCCCACCCGATGGCCACGGCCGCGAGCAGGATGAGCGCGCCCTCGGCGCCGCTCGCGAAGTACTCGGCCTTGTCGTACCCGAAGGCGTGCCGCTCGTCCGGCGGCCGCGCCGCGACGGTGATCATGACGAGCATCATCACCGCCGCCGCCAGGTTCACGAACGACTCGAGGGCGTCGGAGAGGAGGCCGACGGAGCCCGTGAGCCGCCAGGCGGCGAGCTTCAGGGCGATGGTGGCGACGGCGGCGCCGATGGAGAGCCACGCGAAGCGGACCAGCCGTGGAGCGTTCCCGATCATCCGGGCACGCTCTACCACGATCAGCGGTCCGCCAGGCGCCGCGAGCGGCCGCTCAGCGGCCGCGTTCGGCGAGGTACAAGACGAGGGCCTTTCGGCCTCCGGAGATGTTCAGCTTGGCGAGCCGGCGGCGGGCGCGGAAGCGGAGGGCGGCGGGGAGGGCGACTGCGACGAGGACGGCGGCGGGGACCAGCACGAGCACGTGATTGGGCTCCTGACGGGGTGGCAGCCTAGCATGCGGCCCGCCGCGGAACGAAGGGGGAGGCGCTCGCCCGCTCGCCGGGCGCTCGACGCGATGCGGCTCCCGGGCGGCCCCCTCGAGGAGGCGGTGCGCCGCCGGCGGGCCAGATTCACTCCCAGGCGATGGCGCTCGCGCGCCACGGCGGCCCGAGAGCGTCGGCGGGCGCGGGCTCAGCGGCGCTGCGCCCTGCACCGGGCGAGCTCGAGCACGTCGCTCGCGGGCCGGACGACGTAGAGCACGAGCGCCCTCAGCGCGAGGACCACCTCGCCGGCGAGGCACGATGCGGCGATGGCCGCGAA
>DATDDC010000013.1:0-15000 GCA_036523995.1 Anaeromyxobacter sp. | reverse complement strand
CCTCGGCGCTCGCGGGAGCCGCAGCGCCCGAGGGAGCGGCCGCAGGGGTCGCGGGGGCGGTGGCGCCGCTCGCGGCGACGCTCTTCGGGCTCGCGCCGGCGGGCGCCGGCTTCTCGCCCGGCTGGTACGCCGTGAGCCCCGCGGTCGCGCGGCCGATCGCGAACTCGGTCTGGATCTGCACGACCACGTGGCGCGCGTCGTCCGAGAACCAGACGTACGTCGGCCGCTTCTCGCTGAACTGGCCCGTGAACCCGGTGGGCACCCGCACCTTCACCGCATCGAACTTGCCGGCGTCCGTCTCGACGCGCTCGCGCCCCGTGACCTCCGCCGTGATCTTGCGCACGTCGCGGCCGGCGAGGACGTGGAAGTCGTGGCGCATGCCGGGCTCGAGCGAGAGGGCGCGGAGCTGGAACACGAGCGCCACGAAGTCGACCGTGTCCTCCGGCACCGCGATGACGTAGGTGTTGTCGAACTTCCCCTTCTCGCGAACCGTCGCCTTGCCGGCGGTCCGATCGAAGACCGCGGTGTCGGTGTGGTGGTAGCCCGACTCGTGGGCGTCGAGCGAGGCGGTGCGCGGCAGCATCGTCTCGACGTCGAGGTGCGTGGCGAGCTGCTGGCGGACGTCGACGATCTTCACGATGCCCGCGGTCTTGGTCTCGAGGACCACCGGGAGGATCGGGCCCTCGGGGCGGCCGACCGCGATGCGCGCTTTCCCTACACGGATCCCCAGGTAGTGGACGGAGTAGTCCATGCGCTCGCCGGGCCGGAACGGGAGCGCGGCCGAGGCCGTGGCGAGCGCGAGGGCGAGCGGGGCGAGCACCGGGACCAGACTAACCTAACGAGCCCCGAGAACGCACCCCGGAGGTGGGCCGGATGTGCGCCCCATTCCCCGGCCGTGCGGGGCGCGCTCCGGCCGCGCACCCGTCGTGTGGATGCCCTTTCAGCGGACGCTGCCTAACTCCCACGGGCGACGGGGCGGCACCCGCCGTCTCGAGGAGGCGCGATGTCGTTCTGGAACAAGCTCGAGAATCGGCTCGAGGAGGAGGCCGTACCCATGGCCATGAAGCGAGAGGACGCTCCGATGACTGCTGCTCAGGGCGGCGACCTGCTGCTCGGCCACGGCGCCGAGTTCGAGGGGAAGCTCACGTTCGCCGGCACCGTCCGCATCGACGCGAAGTTCAAGGGATCGATCATGACGAACGACGTGCTCGTCGTGGGCGAGCACGCCCGCATCGACGCGGACATCACGTGCGGCACGGTGATCGTCCACGGCGAGGTGAACGGCAACATCAAGGCGAAGAGCGGCGTGGAGCTGCGGCACCCCGGGAAGCTGCGCGGGAACGTGGAGAGCCCATCGCTCGTCGTGGAGAAGGGCGTCGTCTTCCACGGCGAGTCGCGGCAGCCGGGAGCGGAGAAGCCCTCGTCCACGTCCAGGCCGATGAGCTCGAGCGCCCAGCCCTCGGCGGCGGCGTCCCCGGCCTAGCGGAAGCGGGGCGCGCCTGCCCGGCCGGCGGGCAGCTGCTGCTCGCCGGGCGGGCGGGAAGCGAACGCTTCCTGCCCGTTTCCCGCGGCCGCGCGGGCCCGGGCCTGGCGCGCCCGCTGCAGGCGCCCGGGGCATGAAGCGGATCGAGGCCATCATCCGGCCGTCGAAGCTCGAGGAGGTGAAGCAGGCCCTCTCCGGCATCGGGGCGTGGGTGAGCGGTCTCACCGCCACCGAGGTGAAGGGCTTCGGCCGGCAGCGAGGGCACGACGCGCTCTATCGCGGAGGCGAGTACACCATCGACTTCCGCCCCAAGATCTGCATCGAGCTCGTCGTGCCGGACCCGCTCGTGCCGCGCGTCCTCCACGAGCTCGAGCGCACGCTGCGATCGGGCAGGGTCGGCGACGGGAAGGTGTTCGTGACGCCCGTCGACGACGCGATCCGCGTGCGCACGGGCGAGCGCGGCGAGGACGCGCTGTAGGGCTCGCCGCCGACCGCGCCCTCAGGCGACGGCGTTCGGACCCGCCCCGCACGACAGCGGCCCCGCTGCGTGCACCGTCACGCGGCGGCCCCGCACGTCGACGCCGAGATCGAGCTCCCCCTCGTACCGGATGCGGGAGAGGCCGAGCCCTCCGCGCCCCTCGGGATTCGCCCGCATGGCCTCGAGATAGCCGGCGAGGGGATCGGGCTGCGCCTGCACGCGCGCCACGAGCGCGCGCAGGAGGGGGATCTGCTCGGGATCGCACGCGTTCGTCACCGAGACGCGGGCGCGGCCGGCGAACCGGTCGAGCTCGAGCCGGAGCTCGATCTCGGACGCGCCGGCGTGCGCGAACGCGTTCTGCACGAGCTCCTGCGCGGCGAGGGCGAGCTGCTCCTCCTGTTCCGCGCCCGGACACGCCGTCGCGCAGAAGCTCGCGACGAGGCGCCGCACGTCGTCCACCATGGACCACAAGGGCTGCATCCGGAGAAAGAGCACCTTCATGCCGTCTTCGATCGCCATTCGTCGCTCCCCTGCGGCTTCCCCGCGGCGATCACCGTCGGTGCAACCCGGGCACCTCCTCCGCGGCGCCGCCGGAGCCGCGTTCCTTCGCAGGCTTACGAGGCCTGGACCGCTGCCCCGCCCCTCGGTGTCCCCCGACCCTGGTGCAGGGCGAGCCGGGGCGGCCGGACCCTCGCCGACGGCCCGCCGACGCCGCCAGCTCGGGGGGTGGGTGCGAGCCGCCCGAGGGCCCGGCGCGCCGCGCCCGGCGATCGAGCCGGCGCCCGATCGGTGCGCGCCGGCGCAGGGAGGCGCATCAGGTAGAGGTGGGCAAGGCGAGCCGCGTGGTCGAGCGCGTCCGGACCTACCTCTCGCTCGATCTCTGGGGCGAGCGGGCGGGCGAGCTGCCGCACCGGCGCGCCTTCCTGAACCGGACGCTGCGCGTGGGCTACTCGGCCCTGCGTGGCTTCCGCGATCACCAGCTCACCTTCCGCGCCGCGGCGCTCACCTACTACACGGTCCTCTCCATCGTGCCGTTCCTGGCCTTCGCCTTCGCGGTGCTGAAGGGCTTCGGCGCGTACCGGCTGCTCATGGACGGCACCGTGCGGCCGTGGCTCGGCGAGACCTTCGGCGCGAACCCGGCGCTGCTCGACGCCATCCAGCGCGTGCTCGACTTCGTGGACGCGACGGACGTCTCGAAGCTGGGCGTGCTCGGGCTCCTCATGCTCGTCTACACCAGCATCAGCCTCGTCTCGAGCGTCGAGACGGCGCTGAACCAGATCTGGGGCGCGAAGACGTCCCGCCCCTTCGTGCGGCAGGTGACGGACTACATCACGCTCCTCGTCACGACGCCGCTCCTCGTGCTCGTCGCCGCGACGTTCTCCACCGCGGCCCAGAGCTCCCGGGTGGTGGCGTTCCTGCGCGAGGCCCTCCACCTCGGGCCGGTGATCGACCTCGCCCTCGGCCTCGCTCCCGTGGTGGTGGTGTTCGTGGCGCTGTTCGCCATGTACATGATCCTGCCCAACGTGCCGACCCGCGCCGTCTCGGCGGCGGTGGGGGCCGCGCTGGCGGCGGTGGCGTGGCAGGGCGCTCTCGTCCTCCACGTGCAGTCGCAGCGCGGGGCGGCGAGCTACAACGCGCTCTACTCCGTGCTCGGCGCCATCCCCATCTTCCTCGTCTGGACGTACGTCTCGTGGCTCGTGGTGCTGTGCGGCGCGGAGCTCGCCGCGAGCCACCAGAACGAGCAGGCGCTGCGGCAGACGTTCCTGGCGCGCCGGGCGGACCAGGCGCTGAAGGAGACCCTGGCGGTCGCCTGCGGCGTGCGCGTCGCGCGCGACTTCCTCCTGGGGCGGCCACCGAGGAGCGCCGCCCAGATCGCGGAGCTCCTCTGCGTGCCGCCCCCGCTCCTGGAGGAGGTGCTCGACGCGCTGGCGCGGTCCGGCATCGCGGCCCGGACCCTCGCCGGCCACGAGATCCGATGGCTCCCGGCGCGCGATCCGGGATCCGTCCGCGCGAACGATCTCCGCGAGGCGCTCCGGCGCGATCCCGGCGCGGACGGCATCCGCGAGGGCGTCGAGCGCAGCATCGGCGACGAGGTGGCGAGCGTCCTCGCCGGCCTCGACGAGGAGGTGCGGCGCTCGCCCATGAACCCGACGCTCCGCGACCTCGCGCTCCGGGCCATCCCCCGCGGCGAAGCGCAGGGAGCCCGCCGCCCTCCTCGCGGTCCTCCGCCGCGGCCCGGCAGCGCGATCGACCCGAAGCAGCCCGACGTCCCGAGGTGAAGGCGAGGCCGGAGCGAAGGCGGCACCAGGGCGAAGACGAGGGGGCGGCCCGCGGGGTACACTGCGGGTGCCCCGATGCGCCTCCCGCCGAGAATCGCGCCGTGCGCGGCCGCCTTCGCCTTCGCCGCGCTCGCCGCGGAAGGGCCGCGGATCGCCGCCGCCGCGGAGCCGGTGACCGTCACCGTCCCCATGACCGTGACGGCGCCGCCCGCGGATCCCTCGTGCGCGCGCTGCCACGCGAAGACGCTGGCGGGCCAGATGAAGCGGAAGGTGGTGCACGCGCCCCTCCGCTCGGCGACGGCCTGCGGGACCTGCCACAGGCCGCACGGCCCGGGCGAGAAGGCCCGCCTCGTCGCGCCGCAGCCGGAGCTGTGCGCCCGCTGCCACCGGGGCGAGGGGCTCCGGCGCGCGCACGTCCACCCCATCATCGAGGACGGCGGGTGCACGGCGTGCCACGCGCCGCACGCGTCGGACGAGCCGAAGCTCCTCGCCGAGCCCGCCGCGACGCTGTGCGGGAGCTGCCACGGCGACGTCGCGCCGAAGCACGGCGGCCTCGCCGTGGGCGGGAAGCAGTGCCTCGCCTGCCACTCGCCGCACAGCTCGTCCCGGCCGAAGCTCCTGCGCGAGGTCGTGCACGGCGCCATGCCGGACTGCTCGACGTGCCACGCGCCGGCGAAGGGCGCCCCCTTCGCCCGCTCGGAGAAGGAGCCCGCCCTCTGCTTCCAGTGCCACGACGCCGTCGAGAAGCAGCTCTCCCGGAAGGCGGTGCACCCGCCCGCGAAGGAGGGCGCGTGCACGGCGTGCCACTCGCCGCATGCCGCGGACGAAGGGAAGCTCCTCGTCGAGCCGCGCCCGGCGCTGTGCTTCGGCTGCCACGGCGAGATCGAGGCGAGGATCGCGAAGGCCCGCGCCCCCCATCCCCCGGCGCGGCAGGGACGCTGCGGCGAGTGCCACGAGCCGCACGGCTCGGCGCAGCCCAAGCTCCTCGCCGTTTCCGCCGAGGCCCTGTGCCTGCGCTGCCATCCCGCTGCGCGGAGGTGGGCCGCGGCGCGCTCCGCGCACGACCCGGTCCGCTCGGGCGGCTGCACCCTCTGCCACGATCCCCACGGCGGGGGCCCGCGGCTCCTCGTCCGGGAGGGCGGCGCGCTCTGCGCGGAGTGCCACGGCGTGCAGGAGGGCGAGCGGAGGAAGGCGAAGGGCCATCCACCCGTCGTGAAGGGAGAATGCCTCGGCTGCCACGTGCCGCACGGCGCCGAGGCCGCGCCGCTCCTCGCAGCGAGGACCGAGGAGCTCTGCCTGCGCTGCCACGCGGCCATGTACGAGCAGCGCGCCTCCGGGCCGCTCCACCGGCCCTTCGCGGCGAGGCGCTGCTCCGCCTGTCACGTCGGGCACGGCGACCGGCCTCGCCTGCTCGCGTCGGCGAACCCGTGCGCGAGCTGCCACTCGGCCGCGCTGCAGCGGTGGTCCCGCGGGCGCTCCCGGCACGCCCCGGTCGCCGATGGCCGGTGCTCCGCGTGCCACGACCCGCACGGCGCCCCCGCGCCGAGGTTCCTCCGGCGCACCGGCGCCGGCCTCTGCCTGGGCTGCCACGAGCCGCTCGCGAAGCGGATCGCCGCGAAGGGCGCGGTGGTGCACGCGCCCGTCCAGGCGGGCGAGTGCGGCCGCTGCCACGAGCCGCACGCGGCGGGCGAGCGGAAGCTCCTCGCGGCGGCCCCCCCGGCCCTGTGCGCCGAGTGCCACGACCTCTCCTCGGCCGTCCTCACCCGCGCGCACGCGCCGTTCGACGCGCGCGCGGCGAGGTGCACGAGCTGCCACGATCCGCATGCGTCGCAGCGCCCCAAGCTCGTGGCGGACACCCTCCATCCGCCCTTCGAGGAGCGCGAGTGCGACACCTGCCACCTCCGCACCGCGGACGGGAGCCCCCGGCCGAAGCCGGGGATGGCGAGCGTGTGCCTCGAATGCCACGACCTCGGCGCCCCCGGGCACGAGCCCGTGCGCGCCGGGCGCTGCGTCGCGTGCCACTCGCCGCACGCCTCGCCGCGCCCCCGGCTCGTGCTCGACGGCTTCCCCGGCCTCTGCGATCGGTGCCACGACCGCGGCCGGCCCGCGTGGAAGAAGGTCCACGCCGACGCGGGGGCCGAGGGGATGGACTGCGGCGACTGCCACGATGGGCACATGAAGAAGAGGTGAGCGGCGGGCTCCGAACGGCGGGGGCGCGGTCGGAGTCGAGGTCGGGGTCGGAGTCGCGGTCGAGGTGGGGGTCGGAGTCGAGGTCGCGGTCGGGGTCGCGGTCGCGGTCGAGGTCGCGGTCGCGGTCGGGGTCGCGGTCGAGGTCGGGGTCGCGGTCGAGGTCGCGGTCGAGGTCGCGGTCGGGGTCGCGGTCGCGGTCGAGGTCGCAGCCGGGGTCGAGCTCGGGGTCGCGGTCGCAGCCGGGCGCCGTGATCGACGCGTGCGCCGCCTCGCGCGCCGCCCTATGACGCTCGCATGCCGTATCCCATCGCGCCCCCCATCGAGCCGATGCTGGCGAAGGCGAGCGACGCCCTGCCCGCGGGCGAGGGGTGGCTCTTCGAGCCGAAGTGGGACGGGTTCCGGGCCATCGCCTTCCGCGACGGCCCGAGGCTGCACCTCCAGTCTCGCGAGCTCCGGCCGCTGAACCGCTACTTCCCGGAGCTCGAGGCGCCGCTCCTGGCGCGCCTTCCCGAGCGCTGCGTCGCGGACGGCGAGATCGTGATCGCGGGCCGGAGCGGTCTCGACTTCGAGGCGCTCCTGCTCCGCATCCACCCGGCCGAGTCGCGCGTACGGCAGCTCGCGCGGGAGACGCCCGCGAGCATCGTCCTCTTCGACCTCCTGGCGCTGGGCGATCGCGATCTGCGCGGGGCGCCGCTCTCCGAGCGGCGCGCCCTCCTCGAGGGGGCGCTCTCTCCGGGTCCCGCGAGCGTGCTCGTCACGCCCGCCACCCGCGATCGCGCCGTGGCCCAGGACTGGTTCTCCCGCTTCGAGGGCGCCGGCCTCGACGGCGTCGTGGCGAAGCGGCTCGAGGGGACGTACGAGCCCGGCGTCCGCGCCATGGTGAAGGTGAAGCACGCGCGCACCGCCGACTGCGTCGTGGGCGGCTTCCGCTGGCACAAGAACGGCCCGGGCACCATGGTGGGCTCGCTGCTGCTCGGCCTCCACGACGAGGCCGGGAAGCTGCACCACGTGGGCATCTGCTCGGCCTTCACCACCGCGAGGCGGAAGGAGCTCGTGGAGGAGCTCGCGCCGCTGCGGGAGAACGCCCTGGAACAGCATCCCTGGCGCGACTGGGCCGAGTGGGCGGACGGCGAGGCCGCGCCCGACCGGCGCATGCCCGGCGCCTCCTCGCGCTGGAACCGCGGCAAGGACCTCTCCTGGGAGCCGCTCCGGCCCGAGCGCGTCTGCGAGGTCGCCTACGACCACCTGCAGGGCGATCGCTTCCGCCACGCCACGCAGTTCGTCCGCTGGCGCCCCGACAAGCCGCCGCGCGAGTGCACCTACGATCAGCTCGAGGAGACGCCGGCGTTCGAGCTGGAGCGCATCTTCGGCGGCGCCGGACCCGACGCCGGCCGCTAGCGGGCGCGAGGGCTCATACCCATCCCATCGCGCCGGCCAGGGCTCCCGCCGCGATGATCCAGAGGATGTGGATCCGCGTGCGCCACACCAGGGCCGCCGCGGCTGCGGCGAGCAGGACGTGCCGCCACCCCGGAGCGTCGGACACGATGATCCAGCTCGTCGAGCAGAGGAGCGCGATGGAGATGGGCGCCATCCCGGCCTTGAAGGCGAGCATGGCGCGCCGTTCCTGGCGGGCGCGGCCCCAGCGGCCCACCGCCAGCGCCAGCGCCGAGGAGGGCCCGAGGACCGCCGCCTGGGCGAGCAGCGCGCCGGCGAGCCCGGCGGCCTGGTAGCCGGCGATGGCGACGTAGAGCGTGTTCGGGCCCGGCGACGACTGGGCGATGGCGATCGAGGCGGCGAACTGCGCGTCCGTGAGGAGCGCCATCTCGTCGACGAGGAGCCTGTGCAGGTCGGGCGCGATGGCGAGCGCGCCGCCCACCTGCAGGAGCGAGAGCCCGAGGAGCTGGAGCGCGAATTCGATCCAGGTCCGGCCGGTCATGTCCGCCCGCCCCCCGCGATCCTTCGCCAGGCGAGCGCGCACGCGAGCGCGCCCAGGGCGAGGAGCACCCACGCGAGCGGCACGCGCAGGAGCGCCACGAGCGCGAAGGCCGCGGCGCCGATGGCCACGCACAGGGGCACGCCGAGCGGGCTCGCGCGCAGGGCCGACGCGAGCTTCAGGGCGGTGCCGAGGATGAGCCCGGCCGACACGAAGCCCATCCCGCGCAGCGCGCCCGCCACCTCGGGGCGGGAGGCCCAGTGCTGGTAGAGCGCGGCGAGCGCCAGCGCGACGCCGAACGGCACCGCCAGCAGGCCGCTCAGCGCCGCCGCCGCGCCGCGCCACCCGAAGAAGCGGTCCCCCAGCATGAGCGCGACGTTGCAGACGTTGGGCCCGGGCACCACCTGCCCCACGGAGAGGAGCTCGACGAACTCGCCGCGCGTGAGCCAGCGGCGGTCCTCGCACAGCACGCGCTGCGCCACGACCACCACGCCGCCGAACCCCTGCAGCCCGAGCAGCGTGAAGGCCACGAACAGCTCGCGCGGCGAGCCGGGACGACGGAGCGGGGGCGGGCCGGAGGTCACGAGCCTCCCGCGCCGGGCCTCGCTCCGAGCCCCGGGGAGAGCCCCGGCCGGTGCGTCGCGGGCATCGGGGCGCAGGCTAGCACGGCGCGGGCTCGCGCGGTCCCCTGCCTGCGGAGTAGATTCGCGGCGTCCAGTGAAGCGCAGCGCGACACCGGATCTGGCGCGGCCCTGGGACGTCCTCGTCCTCGGCGGAGGCAACGCCGCCCTGTGCGCCGCCATCACCGCCCGGCGGTCCGGCGCGAGCGTGCTCCTCCTCGAGTGCGCCCCGCGCGACTTCCGCGGGGGGAACAGCCGGCACACGCGCAACCTCCGCTACGTGCATCCTCGCGCCGACGGGACCATGACCGGCCCGTACCTCGAGGACGAGTTCTGGGACGACCTCCTGCGCGTCACGGGCGGCAGGACCGACGAGGCGCTGGCGCGGCTCACCGTCCGGAGCTCCGCGGGCCTCGGCGAGTGGATGGCCCGCCACGGCGTGCGCTTCCAGCCGCCCCTCGGCGGAACGCTCCAGCTCGGGCGGACGAACGCGTTCTTCCTCGGGGGCGGGAAGGCGCTCGTGAACGCCTACTACCGCGCGGCGGAGGCGCTCGGCGCCGAGGTCGCCTACGAGGCGGAGGTGGAGGACCTCGAGATCCGGGACGGCGCCTTCTCGGCCGCGGTGGTGTCCTTCCGCGGGGCGAGGCAGCGGGTCCGTGGGCGCGCGGTCGTGGCGGCGTCGGGCGGATTCGAGGCGAACGTGCAGTGGCTCAAGGAGAGCTGGGGAGAGGCCGCGGAGAACTTCATCATCCGCGGCACGCCCTACAACAAGGGCCGCGTCCTCCGCGCCCTCCTCGACCGCGGCGCGAGGCAGGTGGGCGACCCGCGCCAGTGCCACGCCGTGGCGGTCGACGGCCGCGCGCCGAGGTTCGACGGCGGCATCGTCTCCCGCGTGGACTGCGTCCCCTTCGGGATCGTCGTGAACGCGCGCGCCGCCCGCTTCTACGACGAGGGCGAGGACTTCTGGCCCAAGCGCTACGCGATCTGGGGCAGGCTCGTCGCCGAGCAGCCGGGGCAGCTCGGGCACGTCATCATCGACTCGAAGCCCCTGGGCCGGTTCATGCCGACGGTCTTCCCGCCGGTCGTGGCGGGCTCGATCCGCGAGCTCGCCGCCGCGCTGGGGCTCGATGCCGGAGCCCTGGAGGCGACGGTGAGCCGGTTCAACGCCGCGGTGAGGCCGGGCACGTTCGATCCCGCGATCCTCGACGGCTGCCGGACCGAGGGGCTCGACCCGCCGAAGAGCCACTGGGCGGTGGCCCTCGACCGCCCGCCCTTCCACGCGTACTCGCTGCGGCCGGGCATCACCTTCACGTACCTCGGCGTGGGCGTCGACGACCGCGCGCGCATCCTCATGGCCGACGGCTCCCCCTCGGCCAACCTGTTCGCGGCGGGGGAGATCATGGCGGGGAACGTCCTCGGCCAGGGCTACCTGGCGGGATTCGGGATGACCATCGGGACGGTGTTCGGCCGGATCGCCGGGCGCGAGGCTGCGGCCGTCGCGACCGGCCGCTCCGCGCCGCCGGCCGCGGCATAGGGGAGCTCGGGATCATGGCGCTCGCCGACGTCGTGAAGGAGGCCGAGCGGCTCATGATCATCTGCAACGCCTGCCGCTACTGCGAGGGGCACTGCGCCGTGTTCCCCGCCATGGAGCTCCGCCTCGCCTTTCCCGACCGGGACCTCCGCTACCTCGCGAACCTCTGCCACGGATGCGGCTCCTGCTTCCATCACTGCCAGTACGCTCCGCCGCACGAGTTCGACGTGAACGTCCCGCGCGTCTTCGACGAGCTGCGCCGCGACACCTACGCGCGCCACGCCTGGCCGCGCTTCCTCGCGCCGCTCTTCTCGCGGAACGGCCTCGCCACCGGGCTCGTCACGGCGCTCGCCGGCATCGCCTTCGTCGCGGCCGGCGCCGCCCTCGCCGGGCCCTCGGCGCTCCGCGCCCACCTCGGCGCCGGGGCGTTCTACGAGGTCGTCCCGCACGGCGTCCTGGTGGCGCTCTTCGGGGTCGCCTTCGGCTACGCGATCCTCGCCATGGGGATCTCGTACCGCCGCTTCTGGCGGGAGTCGGGCGAGCCGGGCGGGCGCGCACCGGCGGCGGCGCACGGCCGCGCCACGCTCGACGCCGCGACGCTCCGCTACCTCGACGGCGGCGGGGGCGGCTGCACCTACCCCGACGAGCGGCCGTCCATGGCGAGGCGCTGGTGCCACCACCTCACCTTCTACGGGTTCGCGCTCTGCTTCGCGTCGACCTGCGCGGCGGCGCTGCTGCACGGGCTCGACCGCCCCGCGCCCCACCCGCCGTGGAGCGCTCCCGTGGTGCTCGGCTCGGCGGGCGGGCTCGGGCTCCTCGCCGGGACCCTCGGTCTCCTCGTCCTCAAGGCGCGGAGCGACACCGCGCCCTATCCGCGGACCGGCATGGACGTCGCGTTCCTCGTGCTCCTCTGCCTCACCTCGGCGACCGGGTTCCTCGTCCTGTTCCTCCGCGCCACCCCGGCCATGGGGATCCTCCTGCTCGTCCACCTGGGCGTGGTCCTGGGGCTCTTCCTCACGATGCCCTACGGCAAGCTCGTCCACGGGCTCTACCGGTACGCCGCGCTGGCGCGGTACGCCATGGAGCGCTCGAGGCCCCCGCCCGCGGTCCCGCCCGACCCGTGATTCGAGGGACGCCGGCCGGGGCGTCGACGCGATCCCGCCTCGCGCTGCAGCATGGCGGCGTACTGGGAGGACCACATGCGAACGGGAGCCTTCGTCGTCCGCGCCATGGCCGCGAGCGCCGTCCTCGTCCTCGCCCCGCCCTCCGGCCGCGCCCGGGCGGAGACGGGCGAGATCACCATCGCGAAGGAGTACGGCATCGGCTACCTGCCCTACCTCGTCATGGAGCACGAGAAGCTCGTGGAGAAGCACGCGAAGGCGCGCGGCCTCGGCGATCTCAAGGTCAGCTGGAAGACGTTCGGCGGCTCCGGCTTCACGCAGAGCGCCATGATCGCCGGCCAGATCCAGTTCGCCTCGAGCGGCGTCCCGTGGTTCCTGCTCCTCTGGGACAAGACGGGCGGCGACGTGAAGTCGGTCGGGGCGCTCGACTCCATGCCTCTCTACCTCAACACCCGCAATCCCAAGGTGAAGTCGCTCCAGGACCTCGGCGAGGGCGACCTGATCGCGCTGCCCGCCATCAAGTCCTCGATCCAGGCCATCACGCTGCAGATGGCCGCCGCCCGGGCCTTCGGCGCGGGCCAGGCCGCCAAGCTCGACCCGCTCACGGTGTCGCTCAGCCACCCCGACGCCATGACGGCGCTCCTCTCGGGGAAGAGCGAGATCGACAGCCACTTCACCTCGCCGCCGTTCCAGGATCTCGAGCTGAAGGACGCGCGCATCCACCGGGTCCTGAGCTCGTACGAGGTGCTGGACGGCGCGGCGACGTTCATCATCGCGTCGACGACGGCGAAGTTCCAGAAGGCGAACCCGAAGACCTTCGAGGCCTTCGTCGCCGCGCTCGAGGAGGCGCACGCGCTCATCGCCGCCGACCGGCGGAAGGCGGCGCAGATCTACCTCGAGATGTCGGGCGACAAGCGCCTCTCCCTCGAGGACCTGCTGCAGATGCTCGGCAACCCCGACTACCGCTTCACGCTCGTGCCGGAGGGGATGATGAAGTACGCGAGCTTCATGGCGAGCACCGGCGCGCTCAAGAAGAAGCCCGCCGACTGGAAGGAGCTCTTCTTCCCGCACGTGCACAAGCTCCCCGGGAGCTAGTGCCCCGGGCGGCCGCCCGGGCGGCCCGCGTCGCGCGGTCGAGCCCTCCCTCAGCGCGACCCCCTCCTGCGCTTCGAGGGCTGGACCCGCGGCGGCTCGTCGGCGCCCTTCGCGTAGTGCGGCGGCCAGGGCGCGTCGGCGAGCCCGGCCGCCTTCTGGCGGGCGGAGAGCTCGAGCAGCGAATCGAGCGAGCCGACCGCCTCGTCGATCCCGGAGGACGGATCGCCCACGCGCGCGAAGCGCTCCGGCACGGTGCGGACCGTGAAGTCCGCCGGATCGCAGCTCTCGAGCTCCGCCCAGGTCACCGGCGCCGACACGCGCGCATCGGGCGTGGGCCGCACCGAGTAGGCGGAGGCGATGGTGCGGTCCTTGGCGTTCTGGTTGTAGTCCACGAAGACGCCGTGCCGCTCCTCCTTCCACCACTTGCTCGTGGCGAGCGCGGGCGCCCGCCGCTCCACCTCGCGCGCCAGGGCGAGCGCCGCGGCGCGCACCTCGGAGAACGTCCAGCGCGGCGCGATGCGGGCGTACACGTGGATGCCGCGCGAGCCGCTCGTCTTCGGCCAGCCCACGAGGCCGTGCTCGCGCAGCACGTCGCCGGCGATGCGCGCCACCTCCCGGATCTGGCTCCAGGGAACGCCGGGCACCGGGTCGAGGTCCACGCGCAGCTCGTCGGGATGGTCGAGGTCCCGGTCGCGCACCGGGTGCGGGTTCAGGTCGATGCAGCCGAGGTTCACCACCCAGGCGAGCTGGGCGGCGTCGCGCACCACGGTCTCCAGCGCGCTCCGGCCGGAGGGGAAGCGCAGCTCCACGACGTCGACCCAGGGCGGCCGCGAGGCCGGCGCCCGCTTCTGGAAGAAGAACTCGCCCTCCGCGCCGTCGACGTAGCGCTTCAGCGCCATGGGGCGATCGCGGACGCCTCGCAGCGCGCCGTCCGCCACGGCCAGGTAGTAGCGGACGAGCTCGAGCTTCGTCACGCCCGCCGCGCGGAAGTAGAGCTTGTCGGGGTTCGAGACCGCGACCTCGCGGCCTGCGATGGGGAGGAGCTCCTGCTTGCGCGCGGCCATCCGTGAGCCTTCGACGCTCAGGCGTAAGGGCGGGCGCCCCCTCGCGCAACGCAAGCTCCGCATGGGAGTTGCGACGCGGGCGCGGAGCGATGAAGCGGCAAGGAATGCTCAATTGCATCCATCACATCCAGTGGGTCCGGGAAGTCCACGGCGGCATGCACCAGTGCACGCAGTGCTTCCAGGTCGTGACGAGGAAGGACGTCTACCCGAAGTTCGAGGAGCTCCCCGAGGGCTTCCGCCTGCGCTGGGAGGCGCACGAGGCGGCGCGCGAGCAGCCGCAGGCGCCGTGACCCTCCCGCCGGGCGGGGATCGAACCGAATTCGGCAGGGCGGAGGTGACCCGCCAGCTCCGCGCGCCCGGTGTCGAGGAGGGCGGCGTCCTCCTCGTGCGCACGTCCTTCCGGGCCACGCGCCCGGTCGCGGAGGAGCAGGGCCATCGCCGCGAGCAGCGCGAGGAGGTCCGCGGTCGCGCCGATCGAGCACCCCGCGGGCGGCGCGGGGGGCTGGGTCGAGCTGGGGGGCGGCACCGGGACGGGAGGCGGGATCGGCCTGGGGGTCGGGTCCGGCGCCGGCGTGGGCGCGGTGTTCACGAGGACGTAGTCTCCGCTCCGGGTGAACGGCACGTCCCGGCCGTACCAGGTGACGCGGGTCGCGCTCGGCGCGTAGATCCCGGCCTTCCCGAGCACGTCGCCGGTGAGCCGCAGCTCGGCGTCCGCGAGCCCGTCCGCCTCGAGCATGGAGGCGGTGCCGTCCTGGCTCGCGAGCAGGCCCCCGCCGCTCGAGAGCGACGTCGCCTGGACGAGGAGGAGGCGCGTCCACGCCCCCGCGTCCGCCTCCGCGACGCCGGCGAGGCCGGCGAGGCCGGCGAGGTCAGTACGCCATGTTCGCGCCGAAGAAGAGGACGGGCTGCGGCGAGACGCGCACCGCTCCGCCCGAGCTCACCCTCCGTGCACCGGCGCCGCCGTACCAGCCGATGCGGTACAGGGTCCAGCTCACGCCGTGGGCGGCGTCCACGCTCGCGTGCACGCCCACGACCTCGCCGGCCCGGGCCGAGACGCGATCGGCGTACGCCTCGATCTCGTGCGCGAACGACTGGCGGCCGCTGCGCAGGCCCGGCTCACCCGGCCGCGCGTTCTCCGCGGCGATCGGGCTGCCGTAGGCCGGGGGTCTCCCCACCGGCCACGGCGCGCGGAGGCTGGGAGGCGGA
>DATDDC010000012.1:0-4662 GCA_036523995.1 Anaeromyxobacter sp. | reverse complement strand
CTCCGGGGCGCGCCCGCGGAGGCGGGGGTGCTCCACCAGGCGGCCGCGGAGGCGCTCTTCGACCTCGGGCTCGCCCTCGACCGCGCCGGCCGGCTCCCCGAGGCGGAGGGGCTCTACGCGGAGGCGGCCCGCGCCTCCCCGGAGCTCACCGAGGCGCACGTGAACCTGGGACGCATCGCGTCCATCCAGGGCCGGACCGCCGAGGCCCGGGCGTGCTACCTCCGGGCCATCGAGACGAACGGCCTCTCCGGCTCCGCGCACCGGATGCTCGGGCGCCTCCTCGCCGAGGAGGGCGATCCCGCCGGAGCGATCCCGCACCTGCGCGCCGCGGTGCGCATCGCGCCCGGCACGGCCGAGCTGCACGAGGACCTCGGCCTCTCGCTCGCCATGACGCGGCGGGTGGACGACGCCCTCGCGGAGTTCCGCGAGGCCCTGCGCCTCGCGCCGGACTGGCCGGCCGCGCTCGACCGCGTGGCCCTGCTCCTCGCCACGCACCCCGAGCCGCGCCGCCGCGATCCGGGGGAGGCGATCCGCCTCGCCGACCGCGCCCTCCACCTCACGGGCGGGAAGGATCCCATGGCCCTCGAGGTGGCCGCCGCCGCGTACGCCTCGGCGGGCCGCTTCTCCGACGCGGAGGGCGCGGAGCAGAAGGTGCTCGACCTCGCCGTCGGCAGCGGGAACGACGGCCTCGCCGGCGCCGCGCGCGCGACGCTCGAGGTCTATCGCCGGAAGCTCCCCCTGCCGCCCGCGGAGGGGCCCGGCGCGCCTTGACACCCAGGGGGCCCGAAGCTAATGAGGAGGCCCCCTTCGCCCAGGTGGCGGAACTGGTAGACGCACCAGATTCAGGGTCTGGCGGCTTCAAAACCGTGGAGGTTCGAATCCTCTCCTGGGCATGAGAGGCCGGCGGCGAAGGGCTGCCGGCCTCTTCCTTTTCGGCGCCGCCGGGCCGCGAGCGAGCGCCCCGCAGGCGCGGCGGCCCGCGCCCGCCGCCCGGGGGCCGGTTGCCGTTGACCGGGCGCTCCTTTTTGCATATTCATGCAGGGCCATGAATGTCCATACAGCCGCGATCGTGGGGGCCTCCGGATACACCGGGCTCGAGCTGACGCGCCTCCTGGCGCGCCACCCGGCGCTCCGCCTCGACGCGCTCTTCTCCGATCGGTGGGCCTCGGAGCTCGCCGGCGCGCGGCTCCCCCTCTCCGGCGCGGCCGCCACCCTGCGCTACCGCCCTCTGGCCGAGGGCGCCGCGTCGGACACCGAGGTGGTGTTCCTCGCCACGCCGGCCGGCGTGTCCGCCGACCTCGCGCCGAAGCTCCTCGCGCGCGGCCTTCGAGTGGTCGACCTCTCCGGCGCCTTCCGGCTGGAGGATCCCGCGGCCTACCCGCGCTGGTACGGCTTCGAGCACCCCGCCCCCGCGCTCCTCGCCGAGGCGCGCTACGGCCTCCCGGAGCTGGCGCGCGCGAAGCTCCTCGGCGCGCGGCTCGTCACGAACCCGGGCTGCTACGCCACCGCCATCGCGCTGGCCCTCGCCCCCCTCGTGAAGGCGGGCCTCGGCCTCGAGGGCGGCATCGCGGTCACGGGGATGAGCGGCGTCTCCGGCGCGGGCCGGAAGGCCTCCGAGGACTACAGCTTCGTCGAGGTGGCGGACGACCTCCGCGCCTACCGCATCGGCAAGCACCAGCACGTCCCCGAGATCGAGCAGTCGGTGGCGCGCTACGCCGGCGCGTGCCCGCCCATCTCGTTCACCCCCATCCTCACGCCCATCCGGCGCGGCATCCTCGCCACCATCACGGTGCGCACGGGGCCGGGCGCGCCGGCGGCGGACCTGGGCGAGGCCATGCGGGCGGCGTACCGAGACGAGCCCTTCGTGCGGGTGCTCGCGCCCGAGCGGGTGGCGGTGAAGGACGTCGTCCACACGAACCGCTGCCACGTGGGCGTCGCCGTGGACGCGCGCGCCGGCGCCGTGGTGGCCGTCTCCGCCATCGACAACCTCGTGAAGGGCGCCGCCGGCCAGGCCATCCAGGCGCTCAACGCGGCCATGGGCTGGCCCGAGGGCGCCGGGCTCGATCTCCTGGGGGGCTAGCGCGTGAAGATCCCGAAGGGCTTCCGCTTCGGCGGCATCGCGTGCGGGCTCAAGCCGTCGAGGCGCGACCTCGCCCTCGTCGTGTCGGATCACCCCGCCGCCGCCGCGGGGCTGTTCACCCGGAACAAGGCCGCCGCCGCGCCGATCCAGGACGCCCGGCCGCGCGTGCCGGCGGAGGGCATCCGCGCCATCGTCGCGAACTCGGGGAACGCCAACGCCCTCACCGGCCCGGCCGGCCTCGACGACGTGGCCGTCATCCGCGCGGCGGTGGCGGACGCGCTCGGCGTGCAGAAGCGGGCCGTCCTCACCGCCTCCACGGGCGTCATCGGCGCGCGCCTGCCCGCCATGAAGATCGTGACGGCGCTCCCCGCCCTCGTCGAGCAGCTCGGCGACCACGCCGACCTCGCCGCCGAGGCCATCATGACCACCGACACGCGTCCGAAGATGGCGTCGCGCGAGGTGACGCTCGGCGGCAAGACCGCCATCCTCTCCGCCATCTGCAAGGGCTCGGGCATGCTCGCCCCGCAGCTCGCCACGACGATGTGCCTCGTCACCACCGACGCGGCCGTGACGCCCAAGGCGCTGCAGGACGTGCTCGTGCGCGCCGTGGAGCGGACGCTCAACATGGTCTCCGTGGACGGGGAGATGTCGACGAACGACTGCGTCCTCGTCCTCGCCAACGGCCTCGCCGGCAACGCGCGCATCTCCGAGCCCGGGCCCGACCTCTCCGTTCTCGAGACCGCGCTCACCGATCTCTTCGGCGAGATGGCGCGCGCCATGGCCGCCGACGGCGAGGGCGCCACCAAGATGATGGAGGTGGTGGTCACCGGCGCGCCCACCGAGGCCATCGCCCGGGAGTGCGCCCTCGCCATCTCGGCTTCACCGCTCGTCAAGGCGGCCGTGTTCGGCTCCGATCCCAACTGGGGCCGCATCGTCTCCACCGTGGGCGCCCGCGCCGGCGCCCAGGGGTGGCCGCTCGATCCCCTGCAGGCGAAGGTCGTCCTCCAGGGCGTGACCGTGTTCGCGGCCGGCGCGCCGGTCGAGTTCGACCGGGAGTCGCTCCGGGCCCGCATGCGCGAGACGCGCGTGGACATCCTCGTGGCGCTGGGCCAGGGCGAGGGCCGCGCCGTGGCCTGGGGCTGCGATCTCTCCTACGACTACGTGAAGATCAACGCCGACTACAGCGCGCTCATCACCCAGAAGCCCGACGGCGGCGTGGCCAAGGACGACCGCGTCTCGCACTACACGCCCGCCATCAAGAAGGCCCTCCTCGCCGAGGCGCTCAAGTACATCTCCGCCTTCTCCGGCCAGATCGCCGTCATCAAGTACGGCGGCGCGGCCATGGTGAAGGAGTCGCTCAAGGAGGCCTTCGCGGAGGACGTGACCCTCCTCAAGCGCGTGGGCCTGAAGCCGGTGGTCGTCCACGGCGGCGCACCGGAGATCACGAAGACGCTCGAGAAGCTCGGCGAGCGGAGCGAGTTCGTCGACGGCATGCGCATCACCGACGCCCAGAGCCTGCCCGTCGTGGAGATGGTGCTGACGGGCAAGGTGAACCAGGAGCTCGTGGCCCTCCTCAACGCGCGGAACGCGGGGGCCGTGGGCCTCTCCGGCAAGGACGGCAAGCTCATCCGGGCCCAGAAGGCCGGCCGCGAGTCCGGCCGGGACCTCGGCCACGTCGGCCACGTGGTGGAGGTGAACAAGGACTTCCTCAAGATGTTCCTCGACGGCGGCTACGTGCCCGTCATCTCGCCCATCGGCCTCGGGGACGAGGGCGCGAGCCTCTCCATCAACGCGGACGAGGTCGCGGCGCAGGTGGCCGTGGCGCTCGGCGCGAAGAAGCTCATCTACCTCACCGACGTGCCCGGCATCCTGGAGTCCGCGCCCAGCGGGCAGCTCGTCCGGCAGCTCACGGTGCAGGACCTCACCCGCCGGGTCGAGGCGGGCGCCATCACGGGCGGCATGAAGTGGAAGGCGCAGTCGATCCTCGCCGCCCTGGCGGGCGGCGTGGAGCGCGTCCACGTCCTCGACGGGCGCCAGCCGCACACGGTCATCGCGGAGCTCTTCACGGACCGGGGCGTCGGCTCGCTCGTCCAGAAGGGGACGGTCACGTGACCTCCTCCGATCGCCGCCGGGACGCCGTCGCCCGCATCATCCGCACGCGCCGCATCGGCACGCAGGAGGAGCTCCTCTCCGCGCTCGCCGCCGCCGGCTTCCGCGCCACCCAGGCGACGCTCTCCCGCGACCTCGCGCGCCTGGGAGCGCGGCGCGTCTCGCGCCCCGAGGGCGGCACCGTCTACGAGCTCGACGGCGCGGCCGAGCGGAACGGCCTCGGCGCGCTGCGCGGGCTCGTGCAGGAGATCAGCGCGAACGCCTCGCTCGTCGTCGTCCGCACGCACCCGGGGAGCGCGCCCGCCATCGCCCGCGCCATCGACCTCGGCGGCGTGCCGGAGGTGCTCGGGACCATCGCCGGCGACGACACCATCTTCGTGGCCCCGTCCGCGGGCCTGCGGCCGCGCCGGCTCGCGGCCCGCCTCGCGGAGCTGCTGGGGGCGGCGGAGCCGTCGTAGCGCGCGGGGTCGCGC
>DATDDC010000011.1:0-11461 GCA_036523995.1 Anaeromyxobacter sp. | reverse complement strand
CATCCCCGCTCGCCGGCGGCGGAGGGGCGAGGCTGGAAGTACGGCGCGCGCACGAACGGCTGGGCGAGCAGCTCGGAGCCGACGACGTTCCCCGCCTCGTCGCGCACCAGGCTGCCCTCGGCCTTCGCCGGGAAGAGCACGCGGGCGGCGCCCGTCATGGCGAGCGGGTAGACGAGGCCCGTGAGGAGGAGCGTCACGACCGTCGTCCCCACGGCGGGGACGAGGACGTCGCGCACGGGGGACGAGCCCTCGCGCGGGACCGGCTCGGGGACCGGTGTGGCGCGCGGGGCTGGGCTGGCGATGGCGCTCTCACGCATGGCGTCCTCCTAGACGAGCCCGATGGCGGCGAGGCCCATGTCGATGAGCTTGATGCCGGCGAAGGGGGCGACGACGCCGCCCAGGCCGTAGACGAGGAGCGAGCGGCGCAGCACCGCCGCGGCCCCGAGGGGACGGTAGCGCACGCCCTTCAGGGCGAGCGGGATGAGCGCCACGATGATGACGGCGTTGAAGATCACCGCCGAGAGGATCGCGCTGAACGGCGACGCGAGCTTCATCACGTCCAGCGGCGCCATCTCGGGATGGGCCGCCACGAAGAGCGCGGGCAGGATGGCGAAGTACTTCGCCACGTCGTTCGCGATCGAGAACGTGGTGAGCGTGCCGCGCGTCATGAGGAGCTGCTTTCCGACCTCGACCACCTCGAGGAGCTTCGTGGGGTTCGAGTCGAGGTCGACCATGTTGCCGGCCTCCTTCGCCGCCTGGGTGCCGGTGTTCATGGCGACGCCCACGTCCGCCTGGGCGAGCGCGGGCGCGTCGTTCGTGCCGTCGCCGGTCATGGCGACGAGCTTCCCCTTCGCCTGCTCGTCCTTGATGAGGCGCATCTTGGCCTCGGGCGTGGCCTCGGCGAGGAAGTCGTCCACGCCCGCCTCGGCGGCGATGGCCGCGGCGGTGCGCGGGTTGTCCCCGGTGATCATCACGGTGCGGATGCCCATGGCGCGGAAGCGGTCGAAGCGCTCCTTGATGCCGCCCTTCACCACGTCCTTGAGGTGCACGAGGCCGAGCACGCGCGGGCCGTCGCAGACCGCCAGCGGCGTGCCGCCCGAGTCGCCGATGCGATCGGCCGCCGCCGAGAGCTCTCGGGGCATGGCGCCGCCGAGCGCCGCGACGTGTCTCGCGACGGCATCCACCGCGCCCTTGCGGATCTGGCGGCCGCCGATGTCGACGCCGCTCATGCGGGTCTGCGCGGTGAACGGGATGAAGTGGCGCGCGGCGTCCCGGACCTCGCGGCCACGCAGGGCGTAGCGCTCCTTCGCGAGCACCACGATGGAGCGGCCCTCGGGCGTCTCGTCGGCGAGGCTCGCGAGCTGCGCGGCGTCGGCGAGGTCCTCCACCTTCACCCGGTCGGCGGGGACGAGCTCCGTCGCCATCCGGTTCCCGAGCGTGATGGTGCCGGTCTTGTCGAGGAGGAGCGTGTCGACGTCCCCCGCGGCCTCGACGGCCCGCCCGCTCATGGCGAGCACGTTCTTGCGGAGGAGCCGGTCCATGCCTGCGATGCCGATGGCGGAGAGGAGGCCGCCGATGGTGGTGGGGATGAGGCAGACGAGGAGGGCGACGACGGCGGTCGCCGAGAGGCCGATGGACGAGTACCTCGCGAGCGGCACGAGCGTGACGCAGGCGAAGAGGAACACGATGGTGAGGCCCACGAGCAGGATGTGGAGCGCGATCTCGTTCGGCGTCTTCTGCCGCGCGGCGCCCTCCACGAGCGCGATCATTCGGTCGAGGAAGGACTCGCCCGGGTCGGTCGTGATGCGCACCACGATCCGGTCCGACAGGACGCGCGTCCCGCCGGTCACCGCCGAGCGATCTCCGCCCGACTCGCGGATGACGGGCGCCGACTCGCCGGTGATGGCCGACTCGTCCACCGAGGCGATTCCCTCCACGATCTCCCCGTCGCCCGGGACGAGCTGGCCGGCCTCGACGACCACGACGTCGCCCTTGCGCAGCTTCGAGGCGGGGACGGTCTCCTCGCGGCCGTTCACGATCCTGCGCGCCGCCACCTCGCGCCGCATGCGTCGCAGCGTCGCCGCCTGGGCCTTCCCTCGACCTTCGGCCACGGCCTCCGCGAAGTTCGCGAAGAGGACGGTGAACCAGAGCCACAGGCTCACGGCGAGCGTGAACCAGCCCGGCGCGGCGCCGGCGGGGTGTTGCAGGCGATCCCGCAGCCACAGGAGGGTGGTGAGGACGCTGCCCACCTCGACCACGAACATGACCGGGTTCTTCGCGACGAGGCGCGGGTCGAGCTTCTTCACGCTGTCGACGAGCGCGGGGCGGAGGATCGACGGATCGAGGAGCGAGCGCTGCTTCGCGGCGGCCATGGCTAGAACACCTTTCCGTGGAGCGAGGCGAAGTGCTCGAGGATCGGGCCCAGGGACAGGGCCGGGAAGAACGTCAGGGCGCCGACGACGAGGATCACCGAGATGAGCAGCACGGTGAACGTGGGCCCGGTCGTGGGGAACGTGCCGGGTCCGGCGGGAACGGTCTTCTTCCCCACCATCGAGCCGGCGATCGCGAGCGCCGGGACGATCATGAGGAAGCGGCCGAAGAGCATGTCGAGCCCGCCCGAGATGTTCCAGAACTTCGTGTTGCCGGAGAGGCCGGCGAAGGCGGAGCCGTTGTTCCCGGCCTGGCTCGAGGTTGCGTAGAGGATCTCCGAGAGCCCGTGCGGCCCCGCGTTGTGGAGCGCCGACGTGCCGTAGGGGCCGACCGAGGCCCAGGCGGAGAGGCCCAGGATGAGGATTGGGAAGACGAGCACGTAGAGCATCGCGAGCTTCATCTCCTTCCCCTCGATCTTCTTGCCCAGATACTCGGGCGTGCGGCCCACCATGAGCCCCGCGATGAAGACGGTGAGGATGACCATCACGAGCATCCCGTAGAGGCCCGCGCCCACGCCGCCGAAGATCACCTCGCCGAGCTGGATGTCGAGGAGCGGCACGAGGCCGCCGAGCGGCGTGAAGCTGTCGTGCATGGAGTTCACCGCGCCGCAGGAGGTGTCGGTCGTCACGGTGGCCCACAGGGCGCTGTTGGCGATGCCGAAGCGGACCTCCTTCCCCTCCATGTTCCCGGGGGCGTGATCGACGGCGAGCGAGGCGAGGGCGGGGTTCCTGCCCGACTCGGCCTCGTAGGCGACGCCGATGCCGGCGAGGAACAGCACGGCCATCGCGGCGAAGATGGCCCAGCCCTGGCGCGTGTCGCGCGCCATCTTGCCGTACGTGTACGTGAGCGCCGCCGGGATGGAGAAGATGAGGACGAGCTCGAGGAAGTTCGAGAGCGGCGTCGCGTTCTCGAACGGATGTGCGCTGTTCGCGTTGAAGAAGCCGCCGCCGTTCGTCCCGAGCTCCTTGATGACCTCCTGGGAGGCCACGGGACCGAGCGCGATGATCTGCTTCAGGCCCTCGACGGTGGTCACCTCGCGATAGGCCGAGAGCGTCTGCGGGATGCCGAGCGCCACGAGGACGAGCGCCCCCACGACCGAGATGGGCAGGAGGACGTAGACGATCGACCGCACGACGTCGACCCAGAAGTTGCCGATGGTCTTCGAGCCCTCGGGCCCAGGCCGGCGAGTGAGGCCGCGCGCGAGCGCCAGGGCGATGCCGATGCCGACGGCCGCCGACGTGAAGTTGTGCCAGGCGAGCCCCGCCATCTGCGTGAGGTAGCTCATCGTCGACTCGCCGCCGTAGTTCTGCCAGTTCGTGTTCGTGGTGAAGCTCACGGCGGTGTTGAAGGCGAGGTCGGCGGGGACGGGCGGGAGGTGCTGGGGATTGAGCGGGAGGACGTGCTGGAGCCGCTCGATCCCGTACGTCACGAGGACGCCGAGGGCGCTGAAGACGAGCATCGAGACGGTGTACGCCTTCCAGCCCTGCTCCCTCGCCGGTTCGACGCCGGAGAGCCGGTAGAGCAGGCGTTCCACGGGCCCGAGGACGTGGGGCAGGGGCCGGCGCTCGCCCTCGAAGACGCGGAACATGTACGTCCCGAGCGGCTTCGTGAGCGCGAAGACGACGAGGGCGAAGAGCCCGATCTGGATCCAGCCGTTCAGGGTCATGGCGAATCCCTAGAAGCGCTCCGGGCGGACGAGCGCGTAGCCCAGGTACACGGTGAGGAGGACGGAGATTGCGAGGCCGACGGCGTACTCGAACGTCATGGCGCGCTCCGGTTCAGCAGTTCACAGACGGTCACACGCAGTCACGTACGCGATCGAGATCGCGAAGAAGGCGAGCGTGGCCAGGATGAAGATGGCGTCGAGCATGGGGTCCTCGGGGGTGCCTGCTGGGTGCGGCCGTTCAGCGCGTCGGCGTGCGGAGCAGCTCGCGCGCGGTGGCCTGGCACGCGGCGTCGCACTCCGGGAGCAGCAGGACGAGCTGCGCCTGGCCGCGGCACAGGTCGCGCAGGTCGCGCCTCCCCTCGCCGGCGCAGAGGGACGTGAGCGTGTCCAGGGTGCGGTGGTACAGCGCGGCGCGCTCGGGAGGCGGCAGCCTCCGCAGCGCGCGCCCCTCCTCGCCGAAGTGGAGGAGGGCGAGCGCGAACAGCACCAGCGCGGCCAGGGGTCCCAGCATCCAGAGCAAGCGGCGGGCGGCGACCGCGCCCGCGGCGGGCGCCGGCTCGGGCGCCGTGCCGTCGACCAGACGTAGAGGGGACGACCCCGCGGCCATGCACTCCCGGAGAGCATGGCGCGTGCCGGACGGGCACGGCCGCGAAACGCGAGGGCCGCGCCCGGCCGCTCATTGCGGAACGCAATGCCCCTGGAGCCGGCGAATTGCAGGTCGCGGGTGCGCGGTTCAGCCCGGCTCCGTCCCGGTCGACTCCCCCGAGGCGACCTCGCTCCGGTACATCCTCAGGACCGAGACGAGGAAGGTGAGGACGAGCGGCCCGAGGAGGAGGCCCACACCCGGGCCGAAGGCGGCGAGGCCGCCGAGGAGCGCGAAGAACACCGCGCCGCCGTGGAGCGCCAGGCCGCCCCGCAGGAGGAGCGGCCGCACCACGTTGTCGGAGAGCCCGACGAGCACGGCCCAGGCGAGGAGGAAGATCCCACCGCCCAGGTGGCCGGTGGCGAGGAAGAGCAGCCCGACCGCGACCACGATCACGGTCGCGCCGAGCCCGGGGATGAGGGCGACGACGAAGGTGGTGAGGCCGAGGAAGAGGACGTTCGGCGCGCGCGCGATGAGGTAGCCCAGGGACGCGAAAAGGGACTGGACCGCCGCGGTCCCGACCGTCGCGCCGAGCGCGGAGACGCTCGTGCGGCGGAAGTCCTCGAGCAGCGCGCGGAGCTGGCCGGGCCGGAGCGGCACCCGCGCGTCGATCCAGGCGACGAGGCGGCCGCCGTCCACGAGGAGGAAGAAGAGCGCGACGAGCATCATGGCGGCCTGGAAGAGCGCCGTCCCGGTGGCCACGAGCGCGCCTCCCACCGCCGCGGCGGCGGCCGTGCCGTGCTCGCCCGCGAGCCACTGGAGCGCCTCCTGCGGCTGCGGCACCGCCTCGAGGATCTCTCGCGCACCCCTCTGCAGCGGCGAGGGGAGGTGCCCCACGAGCCCCAGGACGCCCTCGCTCTGGATGGTGCTCCGCACCCAGGCGATGCCCTCGAGGATCTCCTTCACCAGCACCGTGCTCATGGTGGCGACGGGGAGGAGGACGAGCACCACGACGCCGAGGACGAGGAGCGCCGCGGCAGCCTGGCGGCGTTCGCCGAGGCGCCGGGAGAGCCACTCCATCGCGGGCCGGAGCACGGCGGATCCCACCGCGGCCCAGAAGAGCGGCACCCAGAACGGCCTCGCGATGGCGGCGGTGAGGGCGAGCGCGGCGACGACGAGGAACACGAGCAGGCGGCGTGCGTGGACGTTGGACATGGCTTCGCCTCCGGTCCGGCAAGGGTACCCCGCTGCGGCACGAGGGCCCCGGGCGAAGTCGATCTCAGGCGGCCCGGTCGGTCTGCCCGGGGCGGCCGAACTCCGTCCGGTAGAGCCGCAGCGCGGCGACGAGGAACGTGAGCACGAGCGGACCGAGGAGGAGCCCGATCCCGCCGAAGGCGGCGAGGCCGCCGAGCAGCGCGAAGAACACCACGCCGCCGTGGAGCTCCATGCCGCCCTTCATCAAGTAGGGGCGCGCGACGTGGTCCGCGATGGAGACCACGGCCGCCCAGGCGAGGAGGAAGATCCCCGCCACGACGTGGCCGGTGCCGAGGAGCAGCAGCGCCACCGCTCCCACCAGGACGAAACCGCCCAGCACGGGGACGAGCGCGATGAGGAAGGTGGCGAGCACGAGGAAGAGCACGTTCGGCGCGCGGGCGATGAGGTAGCCGACGGCGGCCACCGCGGCCTGGATCGCCGCGGACCCGATGGTGGCGAGGAGGACGGAGACGCTCGTGGCGCGGAAGTCCTCGAGCAGCATGCGGAACTGCCCGGGCCGGAGCGGCATGCGCGCGTCGATCCAGCCCACGAGCCGCTTGCCGTCCACGAGGAGGAAGTAGAGGGCGATGAGCATCATGCCCGTCTGGAAGAGCGCCGTCCCGGTCGCGGCGATGGCCCCTCCCACCGCCGTGGCCGCGCCGGTGCCCTTCTCGCCGGCGAGGCGCTGGAGCTGCTCCTGCGGCTGCGGCACCGCGTCGAGGACCTCCTTCGCCGCGCGCTGGACCGGATCGGGAAGGCGCTCGAGGAGCCCCCAGATGCCCTCGCTCTCGATGGTCTTGCGGAGCCAGCCCACCCCCTCGATCACCTGGTTCACGAGAATGGTGCCCATGGCGGCGATGGGCAGCACCACGAGGACGAGCACGCCGACGGTGAGGATCGTCGCGGCGATGGCGCGGCGCCCTCCGAACCGCGTCGAGAGCCACTGCTGCGCCGGCCACAGGGCGGCCGCGATCACCGCGGCGAGGAAGAACGCGACCCAGAACGGCTTCACGACGGCCGCGGTGAGCGCGAGCGCGGCGAGGACGAGGAAGACGAGGAGGCGGCGCGCGTGGACGTCGGACATTTCTCCCTCCGTGAGAGCCGCCTAGAAGTTAGCGTGCACGCGCCCCGGAGGGATCCCCGACGCCGCGAGGGTGTGCCGCACGTCCTCCACCATCGCCGTCATCCCCGCCACGAAGGCCACGGCGTCGCCGGGCGGCACGCCGCCGAAGGCGAGCGAGCGAGCCACCTTCTGCACGCGCCCGCGGAGCCCTTGCCAGGGATCGTCCTCTCCGGAGGGGCAGAGCACGACGCGGATGCCCCGCCGCTCCCAGGAGAGGTGCTCGGAGCGGTAGGCGAACTCGGCGCCGTGGCGCTGCCCGTAGAACAGGGTCACGCGGCCGAAGCGGTTCCGGTGGGTGATGAGGTGCTGGACGAGCGCGCGGATGGGGCCGATGGCCGAGCCGGCGGCGAAGAGCAGGACGTCGCGCCCCTCCGCGTCCTCCACCGGGAATCCGTCGCCGAAGGGTCGGGTCAGCTCGAGGGCCGCGCCGGGCCGCGCCGCGGCGATGGCCGCGTCCGCCACGCGGCCGCCGCGCTTCACGAGGAGCTCGCACAGGCCGGAGGGATCGGGCGCGCTGGCGAGCGCGAAGAACCCCTCGCCCGCGCCGCTGGCGCGGAGCTTCACCACCTGTCCCGGCCTGACGTGCTCGCGCGCGAGCGCGGCCGGGAGCGCCAGCCGCAGGCCGCGGAACGACGGCGTCTCGTCCCAGGCTTCGAGGACGGGGACGGGAGCGTAGTCGGTCGGCCCGAGCATCGCGCGTGAAGCTATACCCTAAGCCGAGCGCTCGGTGACGCGCGTCGCCGGTTCCGCGCGCGAGCCCCGCGAGGGCCACCCGGCGGCGCCCGAGGCCGGAAGGTCCGCGATGCGAAGGCAGCCTGCGCGCACCTCCTCGAGCCGGTACGCCGTGCCTCGCCACACCACGCGGCCGCGCCATCGCGCCAGCGCGGCGCTGCCGAGCACCACGGCGGAGAGGAGGAGCAGGCAGGGCGGGAGGAGGATCCCCTCGGCGCCGCTGCCGCGCGCGAGGCGGCGAGCCCACGTCGCGTGGTGCAGGACCGAGAGGGCGAGCGCGGCGGCGCCCAGGGCGCGCGCGGCGGGCGAGGGGGCGAGGAGGGCGAGGAGGAGCGGGGCGAGGGCGGCGAAGGCGCCGAGCGCGCCGGCGGCGAGCGCGAGGCCGATCCGGTACTCGAGCGCGGCGAAGGCGTTCTTCACGAGGCCCAGCGCCGAGGCGACGAAGCCGTTCTGCCACCGGACGGCGACGCGCCCCTCCGAGTCGGCGACGCCCTGCGGGACGCCGCTCCGGCGGAGGAGGAGGCCGAGCTTCAGGTCGTCCACCATCTCCATGGCGATGCGCGCGTGGCCGCCCACCGCCTCGTAGTCCGCGCGCCGGACGAGGTTGAACGCGCCCACGCCGAAGGCGCCGCGCGTGCCGGGGGAGGAGAGCTCCCAGATCCTCGCCACCGGGCCGAGGAGCGAGGCGAAGGCGGTCACGAAGGCGCGCTCGGCGAACCCGGGCGCGACGAACCGCGGGAGCACGGCGAGGTGGCCGAGGCCGACGTCCTCGGCGAGCGCGGCGGCGCGCCGGATCGCGTCCGGCGCGAAGACGACGTCTCCATCCGTGAAGAGGAGCCATTCCGTCCTCGCGCGAGCCGCCCCCACGGCGCAGGCGTGGTTCTTTCCGAGCCAGCCGGGCGGAAGCGCGGAGACGTGGATCACCTCGAGCCGCGAGTCCCGCGCGGCGAGGCGGTCCAGGATGGCCCCGGTCGCGTCGGTGGAGCGGTCGTCCACGGCGATCACGCGGACGCCGGGCAGGTCCTGGGCGAGCAGCGACGAGACCGCGGCCTCGACGCAGCGCTCCTCGTTCCGGCAGGGGACGACGGCGGTGACGCCGCCCACGGCGCTCCCCGCCTCCAGCCGCAGCAGCGCCCGGCGCGTCCGCGCGCCGAGCCAGAGGACTCGCGCCCAGCCCAGGAGCGCCGCGGCCGCGAGCGCGATGGACAGCGCCGCCACGCGGCGGTTCTACCGCGCCTCGGCGAGGACGCGCAGCATGGCCGCGCCGAAGGCGGGGAGGTCCTTCGGCACGCGGGACGAGACGATGTTCCCGTCGATGACCGCCGGCTCGTCCACCCACTGCGCGCCCGCGTTCACGACGTCGTCGCGGATCCCCACCGTCGAGGTGAGCCGCCGCCCGCGCACGATCCCGGCGGAGATGAGCACCCAGGGGCCGTGGCAGATGGTGGCGACCATCTTCCCCGCAGCGTGGACCTCGCGGACGCGCTTCAGCACCTCGGCGTCCCGGCGGAGCTTGTCCGGCGCCCAGCCGCCCGGCGCCACGAGGCCGGCGAGGCCGTCGGCGGGGAAGTCCGCGACGCGGCCGTCCACCGGGCAGGGGTAGCCGTGCTTCCCGCGGTACTCCTTCTCGCCGGTGCCGGCGAGCTTCACGTCGAACCCGGCCTCCTCGAGCCTGAGCTTGGGGTACCAGACCTCGAGGTCCTCGTACTCGGGGCCGACCAGGATGAGGATCGTTCGTGCCATGGCTCTCACCTCTGCGTGGGCGATACGCCGGCGGGGGCCTGCGCCGGGCCGCGGCCCCGCGCCGCCGCGGCGAGATCGTCGAGGGGAAGGAGCCAGCCGTCGCGCGCGGCCACCGTCGGCACGCCGGTCCGCTCCGAGATGCCGAGCGCGATCCGATCCGGAGGCGCCCGCACGAGCTGCATGCCGAAGTGCGTGAGCACCGCGAGCTTCGGGCGGATCTCGCGCACCAGGACCTCGGCGTCGTCGGCGCCGAGGTGGAGGTAGCGGCGGTCGCGGCCCTTCTCGCGCGTCGTGTTCACGAGGAGGAGATCGACGCCGCCGTAGGCCTCGGGGAGCCGGTCGAGCCAGTAGGTGTCGACGACGTGCGCGGCGTGGAGCCCGGGAGCCTCGAGGCGGTAGCCGTAGGTCTCGACGCCGTGATCGTGGGCGAGCGGGGTCTCGAGGACGACGCCCGCCGCGATCTCGTGGCGGCTCCCCTCCGCGAGGAAGGCGCGCTTCGCCACGAACGCCTGCGCGTAGCGGAAGACGACCGGCTCCTCCTCGAGCGCCTCCCGCGGCGCGAGGATCGCTCCGCGGCGACCGAAGCCGCCCTTGGTCATCGCCTCGACCACCGCCGTCGCGTCGCCCGAGTGATCGAGGTGACGGTGCGTGAGGACGAGGACGTCCGTCCGCGCCGGGTCCACCTTCGGCCGCGAGGCCAGGGCGCGCACGAGGGCGCCGGGCCCCGGATCCACCCACAGGGTCGCGCCGCCGAGGCTCCAGACGAGCCCGCCCGAGTGGCGGAGCTGCGTCGAGACCACGAACCGCGCCCCGGCCGTGCCGAGGAACTTGAGGGTGTCTCCTGCGGGCGGCACGCTCGTGCTGTAACGGGTGTCCGCAGGGGCGGCACGCCGGAGTTGCATCCCGCGCGACGGGCCGAAGGTCGGCGCGCGGGACGCAACGGACCCCGCGCAGCCGAGAGCTCAGTACCTGACGAGCGCGTGGACCTTTCCGTCCCCCAGCCTCCGCGCCCCGTGCAGGAACGACAGCTCCACGAGGAACGAGTACGCGACGAGCTCCGCTCCCTGCCTCGCCACGAGCCGGCCGACCGCCTCGGCGGTCCCGCCGGTGGCGAGCACGTCGTCGACGACGAGCACCCGCTCGCCCGGCCCCACCGCGTCGATGTGCAGCTCGAGGGTGGCCTCGCCGTACTCGAGCGCGTAGGCCTCCCGGATCACCTCCCACGGGAGCTTCCCGGGCTTCCGCACGATGGTGAGGCCGGCCCCGATCGCGTACGCGAGCGGAGCGGCGAAGAGGAAGCCGCGCGACTCGATCCCCACGATCTTGTCGATGCGCTCGCCCCTCCAGCGTTCGGCGAAAGCGTCGACGACGCCGCGGAAGAGCTTCGCGTCGGCGAGGGCGGGCGTGATGTCCTTGAAGACGATCCCCTTCTTCGGGAAGTCGGGGACGTCCCGGATCCGGGCGCGCAGGGCATCGATCATGGCCATGGCGCCCGAGAGTACTACGGCAGGAAGAGGAGGGGGTTCCGCGGCCGCGTCCCGTCGCGGACCTCGAAGTGCAGGTGCGGCCCGGTGGTCCGCCCGGTCTGGCCGACGCGGGCGATGGGCTCGCCCGCGCGGACCCGGGCCCCCTCGTCGACGAGGATGCGGGCGTTGTGCGCGTAGAGCGTCACGAGCCCGCCCTCGTGCTTCACGATCACGATCGCGCCGTAGCCGGGCTGCTCCCCGGCGTAGAGGACGGTGCCGGCCGCCGCCGCGAGGACGGGCGTTCCTTCGGGCGCGGCGATGTCGATGCCGTCGTGCCGCTTCCCGGCGCGGACGCCGTAGCGCCCGTAGAGCACGCCCTTGAGCGGCCACGCGAGCGTGGTCGCTCCCCGCGCCGACGCGGATCGGGCCGGGGTCGGGGTCGCGGTCGGCGTTGCGGTCGGCAT
>DATDDC010000010.1:0-2432 GCA_036523995.1 Anaeromyxobacter sp. | reverse complement strand
GCCGGGCGGTGTCGGGCGTCGCCGCCGGCTCGATCGCCGCGACCGTCCGCTTCGGCCGCAGCGCGGTCTTCGCCGCCGCCACCTTCCGCTTCGGCGCCCAGCGCCGGCCGCCCCGCCCGCCCTTCGCCGCCTTCGCACCCTTCGTGCCCCGCGCCGCCTTCTTCTTCGTCTTCGTCTTCGCCATCCGGACTCCTAGCTCCGCACGTGCCCGTCGCCCTCCACCACGAACTTCTGGGTGGTGAGCTCGGCGAGGCCCATCGGGCCGAACGCGTGGAGCTTCGTCGTGGAGATGCCGATCTCGGCGCCGAGCCCGAGCTCGCCGCCGTCGTTGAAGCGCGTGGACGCGTTGACCATCACCGCGCTCGCGATGACCTCGCGCTCGAAGCGCCGCGCGCTGGCGAGGTCCTTCGTCAGGATCGCCTCGGTGTGGAGCGATCCGAACCGGGCGATGTGCTCGAGCGCCGCGTCGAGATCGTGCACCACGCGCACCGCCAGGATCTTGTCCAGGAACTCCCGCCCGTAGTCGTCCGGCCTCGCCGGGACGGCGGCGACTCCCGCTCGCCCGAGGATGGTGAGCGACGTGGGATCGCAGCGCAGCTCGACGCCCGCCTCCGCCAGGGCGCGTCCCACCGCGGGGAGGAGCTTCGCGGCCGCGGCGCGGTGCACGAGGAGGCACTCGAGCGCGTTGCAGACGCCGGGGCGCTGCACCTTGCCGTTCATGGCGAGGTCGACGGCCTGCTGCACCGGCGCGCTCTGATCGAGGAAGAGGTGGCACACGCCCTGGTAGTGCTTCACGACCGGGACGCGCGAGCGCTCCGCCACGGCGCGGATGAGCGAGGGGCCGCCGCGGGGGATGGCGAGGTCCACCAGGTCGTCGAGCTGGAGGAGCTCGAACGTCGCCTCGCGATCCGGCGTCGGCACCACCTGGGCGGAGGCGGCGGGCAGGCCCGCCGCGAGGAGGCCCTCCCCGAAGGCCGCGGCCAGGGCGAGCGAGGAGCGCAGGGCGTCCGAGCCGGGCCGGAGGATGGCGGCGTTCCCGCTCTTGAGGCACAGCCCGGCCGCGTCGATCGTGACGTTGGGGCGGGCCTCGTACACCATGAGCACGACGCCGAGGGGGATGCGCACCTTCTTCACGGAGAGGCCGTTCGGCCGGCGCCAGCTCGCGGTCACCTCGCCCACGGGATCGGGCAGCGCGGCCACGTCCCGGAGCGACCGCGCGATGCCCTCGAGCCGCTTCGGGTCGAGGGCCAGGCGATCGAGGAACGCCCCGGGCTCCTTCGCCAGCCTCGCCGCGGCGAGGTCCCGGGCGTTCTCGGCGAGGATCCTCTTCTGCCGGCGCAGGAGGGCGTCCGCGGCGGCGCGGAGCGCGTCGTCCTTCTGCCGCGTCGGCGCGCACGCGAGGGCGCGCGAGGCCTCCCGGGCGGCCTCGGCGAGCTTCCTCATCTCGGCGGCGAGGGATGATTCGCCACGGGGCGTGCCGCCCCGCCCCGCCGAGCGAAGCTCCTGCGGGCGCGATGAGCGCCCGCCTCCGGTGGACGACCCCACCCCGTCGCCGGGTCCCTTGGCACCTCGCGGCGGCATTCGCCGCCTCGCGAGGCGCCTCCCGGCGCGCTCCTGCGTTCGCGTTGTTCGTCGACCTTTCACTCGCGCGCGGCCTCGAGGACCACGAGGTCGTCCCGGTGGACCACCTCGTCGAGGTACTTATACCCGAGGGCGCCCTCGATCTCGCTCGTCTTGAGCCCGGCGATGCGCCGGACCTCGTCGGCGCCGTAGCCGGCGAGGCCGCGCGCGAAGGGGCGCGCCGGATCCACCGCGACGTCCACCGGGTCCCCCACGCCGAAGCTCCCCTCCACCGCCTTCACGCCCGAAGGGAGGAGGCTCTTGCCCCCCTCGACCAGCGCCTTCCGCGCCCCCGCGTCCACGAGGATCGTCCCCTTCCCGCGCGCGGCGGCGGCGAGCCAGCCCTTGCGCGACGTCAGCCGCTCGTCCCCCGCGGCGAAGACGGTCCCGACCTTCTCCCCAGCGAGGAGGGCCGCGAGGGCCCCCTTCCGCCGCCCGGAGAGGAGCGCCGTGACCACGCCCTGCGCGGCCAGCCGCTTCGCCGCCCGGACCTTGGTCGCCATGCCGCCGGTGGACTGAAGGCTGCCGGCGCCCCCCGCCGCGCGCTCGACCTCGGCGGAGACCCTGGCCACGTCGTGGAGCTGGCGGGCGCCGGGCTCCGCGGGGTTCCGGTCGAAGAGCCCCTCCACGTCGGTGAGCATCGCCACCGCGTCGGCCTCGACGCAGCCGGCCACGAGCCCCGCCAGCGTGTCGTTGTCGCCGACCTTGATCTCCTCCACCGCCACGGTGTCGTTCTCGTTCACCACCGGCACGGCGCCCGCGTCGAGCAGCCGCTCGAAGGTGCGGCGAGCGTTCAGGAACCGCTTGCGGCT
>DATDDC010000009.1:0-12210 GCA_036523995.1 Anaeromyxobacter sp. | reverse complement strand
CCCGCGATCGTCATCGAGCTGGCCGTCCAACCGGACGGGAAGGTGCGCGACTTCGACGTCTACCGCGCGGCGGTGCGGAACCGGGCCAAGCTCGCCTACCACGGCGTCGCGGCGTGGCTCGATGGCCAGGCGCCCGCGCCGCCGCGGGTCTCGGCGGTGGAGGGGATGGAGCAGCAGCTCCGGATCCAGGACCGGGTGGCGCAGGCGATGCGGGCGGTGCGTCACCGGCACGGAGCGCTCGGCCTCGACACGATCGAGGCCCACGCAGTGTTCGACGGCGACGTGATCTCCGACCTGAGGCCGGACGAGAAGAATCGCGCCAAGGAGCTCATCGAGGACTTCATGATCGCCGCCAACGGCGTGGTCGCGAAGACCCTCGAGGCGAGGGGCTTCCCGGCGCTGCGGCGGGTGCTCCGCTCGCCCGAGCGCTGGGAGCGGATCGTGGCGCTCGCCGCCGGCCTGGGCGAGCGCCTCCCGCCCGAGCCCGACGCCCCTGCGCTGGAAGGATTCCTCGCCCGGCGCCGCAGCGCGGATCCGGCGAGCTTTCCCGATCTCTCCCTCGCGGTCGTCAAGCTGCTGGGGAGCGGGGAGTACGTGCTGGAGCTGCCCGGCCAGGCGGCGGACGGGCACTTCGGGCTCGCCGTCCGGGACTATACGCATTCCACCGCGCCGAACCGGCGGTTCCCGGACCTCGTCACCCAGCGCCTCGTGAAGGCGGCGCTCGCCGGCGCCCCGCCGCCCTACGCGACCGAGGAGCTCGCCGCGCTGGCGCTGCACTGCACGGAGCAGGAGAACAACGCGGCCAAGGTGGAGCGCCAGGTGAGGAAGTCCGCCGCCGCGCTGCTGCTCGCGTCCAGGATCGGGGAGCGGTTCGACGCCATCGTGACCGGCGCCTCTCCGAAGGGAACCTGGGTCCGCATCTCCCGGCCCGCCGTCGAAGGCAAGGTGGTGAGGGGATTCGAGAGGATGGACGTCGGCGATCGGGTGCGCGTCGAGCTCGTCCGCACCGACGTCGAGCGCGGGTTCGTCGATTTCAAGCGGTCGGCGGAGGTTCCATGAAACCCCCTTCTCACATGAGTCCGCCTCCCTGTACCGGCATGCGACGGGTCGCCACGCTCGAAGCTCTGGTCGAGCGTGACAAGGACCACGACTGCGGCGGTTTCGGCGTGCACCGCGTCTGCGTGAAGGTCGACGCAGTCGCTGACCTACCGACCCGTTTCGGCCGGTTCCGGATCGTCGCATTCTGGAACAACCGGGACGGCAAGGAGCACGTCGCGATGGTGCACGGCGACGTGATGGGGGCCGATGACGTCCCGACCCGGCTTCACTCCGAGTGCCTGACCGGAGATGCCATGGGCTCTCTCCGGTGCGACTGCCGCGACCAGCTCGAAGCCGCGCTGCGCGACCTGGGCTCCCGCGAACGCGGGCTCCTGCTGTATCTCAGGCAGGAGGGGCGCGGGATCGGCCTCGTCAACAAGGTGCGCGCCTACGCGCTCCAAGACGGCGGCCTGGACACGGTGGATGCCAATCTCGCGCTCGGGTTCCGCGATGACGAGCGCGACTACGCCATCGCGGCGCACATGCTGGTCAGCCTGAACGTGAGCTCCATCCGGCTCATGACCAACAACCCCGACAAGATCGAGCAGCTCGAGCAGCACGGTATCCGCGTGACCGCTCGTATCCCGCACGTCATGCGACCGAACGAGCACAATCGGTTCTACCTGGAGACGAAGGCCGCGCGGTCGGGCCACTACATCGACCTGCATGGGAAGCAACACCTGGCGGAGCAAGGCGAGCCGGTGATCATCGAAGAGCATGCGTGAAGCGCCATCGGACATCGCGAAAGGACGGTCGGTTCGCCGACCGTCGAATCGCGGCCCAGCTCAGGCGTTCACCGCCGGCCTCACGGCCACCGCGACCGGCACCAGGGACGGTGCGGTCACGACCCTCTTCAGGAATGCCTGGAGCTCGGCATCGGCGAGCGTCTCCTTGGCGAGGAGCTGCCCCGCGCCCTCCACCAGCAGCGCGCGGTTCGCCTCGAGGATGCGGCGCGCCCGCCCGTGCGCCGCCTCGACCAGCCGGCGAAGCGCCACGTCGATCTCGTGCGCCGTCTGCTCGCTGTAGAGCCTGCGCGGCGGCTGGGGGATCCCCGGGAGATAGCCGTTCGGCTCGGTCTCGTAGGCGAGCGGACCGAGCTCCGGGAGCATGCCGTACCGCGTGACCATGCTCCGCGCGATCTCGGTCGCCCTGGAGAGGTCGTCGGCTGCGCCCGTCGAGATCTGGCCGAAGACGACCTCCTCCGCGCTCCGGCCGCCGAGCAGGACCGCCATCTTCGCCTCGAGCTCCTCGCGCGACATGAGGTAGCGATCCTCGGTGGGACGCTGGATCGTGTACCCGAGCGCGCCGATGCCCCTCGGGATGATGGAGATCTTGTGGACCGGGTCGCAGCCGGGCTCTGCCGCGGCCACGAGCGCGTGGCCCATCTCGTGGTGCGCCACCACCTCGCGCTCCCGCGGGTTGAGCAGCCGGTTCTTCCTCTCGAGCCCCGCGACGATCCGCTCGATGGCGGCCGTGAAGTCGCTCGTCAAGACGTGGTCGCCGCCACGGCGCGTGGCGACCAGCGCCGCCTCGTTCACCAGGTTCGCCAGGTCCGCCCCGGTGAAGCCGGGGGTGAGCGCGGCCACCTCCTCGACCTTCACGTCGGGGGCGAGGAGGATCTTCTTGGCGTGAACGGAGAGGATCTTCGCGCGCCCGCTGCGGTCGGGCCGGTCCACCAGCACCTGCCGATCGAAGCGGCCGGCGCGCAGCAGCGCCGGGTCCAGGATCTCCGGCCGGTTCGTCGCCGCGAGGAGCACGATCCCGACCGCCGGATCGAAGCCATCGAGCTCCGCGAGGAGCTGGTTCAGGGTCTGCTCCTTCTCGTCCACGCCCCCCATCCCCGGGTAGGCGCCGCGGGCGCGGCCCAGGGCGTCGAGCTCGTCCACGAAGATGACGCAGGGAGCCTTGAGCCGCGCCTGCTGGAAGAGATCGCGGACGCGGGCCGCTCCCACGCCGACGAACATCTCCACGAACTCGGAACCGCTGATCGAGAAGAACGGAACCGCCGCCTCGCCCGCCACGGCCTTCGCGAGGAGCGTCTTGCCCGTGCCGGGCGGACCGACGAGGAGCACGCCCTTGGGCATGCGAGCGCCGAGCCGGCCGTAGGACTTCGGGTCCTTGAGGAAGGACACGACCTCCTCCAGCTCCGCCTTCGCCTCGTCGACGCCGGCGACGTCCGCGAAGCGCACCGGTACGCCGGTCTCGACGTAGACCTTGGCCTTGCTCTTCCCGATGCTCATGAGCCCGGCCCCCGGGCCACCCAGGCCCCCGAGGCCGCGGCGACGGGCGAGCCACATCCAGACGCCCGCGAAGACCAGGATGGGCGCCACCCACCCGAGCGCGCGGAGCAGCGGGCTCTCGACCCGAGCCGCGAACGTGACGCCGGACTTCTCGAGCGTGGCGGCGAGGTCGGGGCTGACCCGGTTGGTGACGAAGCGGACGCGTCCCTGGTTCGGCGCTTCCTTCAGCGGCTCCTTCAGCTCGCCCTGGATCGAGTCGCCCTCGATCACGACCTCCTTCACCTTCTGCTGCGCGAGGAGCTGCTGGAACTCGCTGTACGGCAGCACGGCCGCCGCCCCGGCGGCGCCCCACAGCTCGCGGGTGAGCAGCGCCCCGACGAAGACGAGGGCCAGCACGTACCATAAGTTGAACCGCACCTTGCCGTTCATCGTCGCCTCGTCTCGCTGCTTCGAACGTGGAGGTCAATCCCAGGACACCCTGTAGATCGGCAGGCTCCGGCCGTCGGGCTCGCCGCCCGCGCCGCCGCCGACCTCGGTCAGGCAAGGTCCCTCGCTCGCGACCGAACGCTGTCCTCGAACGCTCCCGTCGGACAGAACCGTCGCCGGCTGCGGCGGACGCTGCTCGGTCGCCATGAGACTTCCCGCGGATGGGTCCCACACTGCATGCGTCATTTCGGCTCTCCCTCGTGGACGCCAGGACGGCGGAGCGGTCCAGAGGCGAGGAGTCGCGATGAGGGGCTCGGCGCAGGTGGGCTGTTCGGCGAGCAGGACCACGATTCTGCTCGCCCTGGACATAACGCCCGGGCGGCTGCGGCCCCCGCCATTCGTCGCGAAAATGTGGGGGCCCGAAATGGAGTCAGCGGGCGCTCGGGCTCTCCGCCGGCGCGGCCGGCGACCGCGCCTGCTGCGGCAGGAGCGGGAGGGACACGACGAGCTCGGTGCCGCGGCCCACGCCGCTGTGGGCGGCGATGGTGCCGCCGTGGAGGTCGACCAGCACCTTCGCGAGCGCGAGCCCGAGCCCGAGCCCGCCTCGGTTCCGATCGAGCGTGTCGGCGCCCTGGGCGAACGGCTCGAAGAGCCGGCTGCGGACGTCCGGCGCGATCCCGACCCCGTCGTCGCGGACGCGCACGACTGCCGTCCCCGGCGCCTCGCGCGCGACCGAGACCTCGGTCCGCCCGCCCGGGCTCGCGAACTTGGCTGCGTTGGTGAGCAGGTTGCCGACCACCTGCGAGAGCCGGACGGCGTCGCCGTCCATCCACAGCGGCCCGTCGGCGACCCGCAGCTCGAGGCCGACGCGGCTGCGGACGAACAGCGATCTGTGGTCCTCGACGGTGAGCCGAACGACCTCGACGAGATCGATGCGCGCGCGGCGGACCTGCACGTTGCCGCGTGCGAGCCGGGCGGCGTCGAGCAGGTCGTTGACGAGCCTCGCGAGGTGGTCGAACTGCCGGGAAATGATGGCGCGCGCGTGCTGCGCCTGCTCGCTGCCGGGCGCCGCGCGGTCGAGCACGTGAAGCGCGTTGCCGATGGGCCCGAGCGGGTTCCGGAGCTCGTGCGAGAGCATGCTCAGGAAGTGCGTCCGCCTGACGATCGCGTCGCGGAGCTCCTGCGTCACCCGGCGCTCCTCGCCGTGCAGCCGGAGGGACGCGAGGTAGGCGCCGAGCATCGAGGCGACCACCGAGAGCAGCTGGAGGTCCTGCTCGCCGTACGCGTCGCGGTCGCGCTCGACGAGGAGGACGCCGGCGATCGCGTCCAGCGCGACGAGCGGCACCGCGAGGTGCGATGCCGCCCCGGCAGGGATGGGCCCGAGCGCGCCCGGCGCGCGGTCGAAGAGCAAGGCGAGCAGCGCCTCCGCCTTGGACTCCAGGCGCCCGCGCTCGGGCTCGGGCTCGGGCAGCGGCGGCTCGAACAGGAGCCGGGGCGCGTCCTCGGCCACGACGTTCACGAGAACGCAGCGGTCGTGGGGCACGAGCCGGCGGAGGGCGACCAGCGCCCGCCGGACCCGCGCCCCCGCGTCCTGGCCGGACTCGAGCGCGTGCGCGAGGTCGGCGAGGATCGAGGTCATGCGGAGCTGGGTCATGAAGTGGGCTTCCCGGCCGCGACGGGGATGCCGGTGAGCACGCCGCGCAGATCCTTGAACGGCGCGCGCTCCGAGACCTCCACGCCGTGCGGCCCGATGGTCATCCCGCGTAGCTCGGTGTTCACGTCGACGCCGCGGGCCTTGATGACCGAGATGGCGCGGTCGAGGCGGCCGCCGAGCTCGAGGTAGCGGAGCTGGACGACGTTGTCGCTGACGAACGACACGCCGTGGCCGGAGAGCTGCCCGGTGCCGAGCAGCTCGGCGATCTCCAGCGTCATCACCAGCGTCACGCCGGCCGCGCGCATGTGCTTCGCGAGCGCGTACACGAGCTCCCGGTATCGGCGCTCGGAGATGGCACCGAGCGCGAGGCTCGTGAGGCTGTCGATGACGACGCGCCGCGCGCCGAGACGCCCGACCTCGCGGCGCGTCTCGTGGAGGAAGCGATCGGTGGAGAGCTCGATGGGCGCCGAGTAGCGGAGGTGGACGAGCCCCTTCTCCTCGAGCGTTGCGAAGCCGAACGGGAACTTGCTCGCGATGTCCCGGAGCTGGTCGGGGGTCTCCTCGAGCGTGAACAGCACGCCGGGCTCTCCGCGGCGCGCACCCTCCACGAGGAAGTGGAGCCCGAGCAGCGTCTTGCCGGTGCCCGTGCCGCCCATGATGATGGTGCTGCTCGCCGGCGGGAGGCCGCCGCGCAAGAGAGCGTCGAGATGCGCGACGCCGCTGGACAGCGGCGCGCGCGGCGACCCGGGCGTCGGCTCCGCGGCGGGGACCGCCGGCGAGCTGACTCGCGGGAAGAACGCGATGCCGTCCTCGCCGATCTCGAAGAGGTGGATGCCTGGCACGAACGTGGACCCGCGGAGCTTCTGGATCTCGAGCTCGCGGATGCGGGTCAGGTCGTGCCGCACCGTCCCGAGCCGCACGATGCCGTCCGCGATCGCGAACTCCGGCAGCTGCCCCGCGTCGGCGGCCGTGTACTCGCCGACGAGGAGCGTGGTCGCGCCCCAGCTCGCCATCTGGACCGCGAGGTCGTAGGTGAGCGCGCGCGTCCGCAGCGGCGAGTCGGAGAGATCGTGCAGCGCCTTGAAGCTGTCGATCACGACGAGGTCGGGCTCGCTCTCCTCCACGCGCTCGGCGACCGTCGCGAGCGCGCGCTGCGGGTCGTGGGCGCGGAGCGTCGAGCCGAGGTCCACGATGCGGACCCGCTCGTCGAGCAGCCGAGGATCGAAGAACCGGAACCCCTGCATGTGCCGCACGAGCTTCAGCGACGGCTCGGAGAGCGTGGTGAAGTACAGCGTCCGCTTCCCCTGTCGGGCCGCGTGGAACAGCATCTGGAGCGCGAGGATCGTCTTGCCGGAGCCGGGCTCGCCCGACACGACCGTGATCGACCTCACCGGGAGTCCGCCGCCCAGGACCTCGTCGAGCCCCGGCACGCCGGTGCTCACGCGCTCGAGCCGGAGCGCCTTGTCTTCACCGCTCATCGTGCGCCTCCTCGCCGGCGAGGCCCGCTTCGACCAGCTCCGGCACCTGCGCGAGCCGGCGCACGATCACGAGGCCGGTGAGCTCGCGGAACAGCGGGTGCAGCTCGTCACGGACCAGCCGCCGCAGGTGCTCGACGGCGTCGCGCCGCTCGGGGTCGTGCCACGCGGCGGGGAGCGCCCACGCGTACTCGAGCCCCTCGCGGCGCAGGATGACCTCGGCGAGCTCCGGCTGCTTCGCCGACGCGCGCTTCAGCGCTCGCCGCAAGAGCGCGGCGGTCGCCGCCGTGCCGACGAGGTCCGCCACCTCGTCCCAGAGCCGCCGGAAGAGGTCGGCGGCCGCAACGCTGCGCGGAGGAGGCTCTCGGCTCGGTGAGGACATGCGCGGCGGTATGAGTGAAGCTCGCGTGACAAAGATTTACCCTACCACCCATATCCGCGGCCGCGCGGGCGAACCCATGGAGGGGGAGGGCCGGGCGGCCGAGCACCGGGCGCGTCGAGGAGAACGGGTCTCGCCGGAGGGCAGGGCGGGGCGGCGCAGGTACCCGCGCCGGTGTCACCGTCCGTCGACTGCCATGAGACAGACCCCCGCCGGGTGACTCCCGTGTCGCGCGACGAGGCCACGCCACAGGCCCAGGCGGCTCCCGGAGTTGCGAGCGGCAACTCGATGGTGAAGATGCAGCCCTTGCCGGGGAGGTCGCGGGTGTGGATCTCCCCGCCGTTCGACCTTCGCCCTCGTCCGCGAGATGAGCTCTTCACGGCTCGACTGCACGAAGTAATGGAGCATGACCCCATTCGTCCCGGCGGCTGGTGTCGTGCGACCGCGGCTCGGCGGCATCGCCGGGGCGTTGGAGGGAAACGTCCGCGCGAGCGGACGTTCGGCAGTCCACCTGCGTGCGAGCCAGGTGCGGGACGGAATCCGAGACGAGGCAGGTGAGCGGTTTGACGATAGGTCTACGGGCTCTCCCCGGCACGTTCCCTCGACGGGGTCGCGCAGGCGCAGCTCCTCCATGCGCACGCTCGCCACCCTGAGGTCATGAAGGTCGTAGCGCGGCCTCGGTCCCCCGTCGGGTGGACGACCCGGCGTGCACCCAACGTGTTCACGGGGGGGGGAGAGTTGGGGGGGCACAACGGCCGTCGAGGATGCTAAACAAGGACGCACCCATGGCCGCAGAGGAATCCACGCCACCGTCCGTGAGCGACTCGCAGGAAGCCGCGTGGCGTGCCAGCGAGGGGGAGCGCCTCCTCGTCGTGGGCATCGGCGCCTCGGCGGGTGGCCTCGAGGCGCTCGAGCGCTTCTTCCAGCGGGTCCCGCCGGACAGCGGCCTCGCCTACGTCGTCGTGCAGCACCTCTCCCCGGAGCACGAGAGCAGCCTCGCCGAGATCCTGGCGCGCGCCACGAGGCTCCCGGTGGTGACCGTGACCGAGGGGCAACGCATCGAGCGCGACCACGTATACGTCATTCCACCCGGAGCGAGTCTCGTCGTGGAGGCCGGCACGCTGCGGCTCGTCCCCTTCGATCCGAAGGGTGTTCGCCTGCTGGTGAACGCCTTCCTGACCTCCCTCGCGGAGGATCAGCGCGAGAACGCCGTCGGGATCGTGCTCTCGGGCACGGGCTCCGATGGCGCCCTCGGCATCGCGGCCGTGAGGCGGCACGGAGGCCGGACGTTCGCGCAGCTCCCCGGCGACGCCCGGTACGAGAGCATGCCCGCCGCCGCGATCGCGACGGGGATGGTGGAGCAGGTCCTCCCGGTCGAGGAGATCCCGGCTGCGCTCGTCCAGCTCGCCGCCGAGCGACGGCGCCATCCACCCGAGAGCGCACGGGGCGAGGCGGAAGGTCTCCGTCAGGCGCTCGAGGCGGTAGGCCGCACGACGGGGCACGACTTCAGCCGCTACAAGCGGACCACGATCCTTCGCCGGTTTCACCGGCGGATGGCCGCCACCGGGGCCGCCACCGTCCGGGAGTACGCCGCCCTGCTCGAGGGCGACGCCGGCGAGGCGCGCCGCCTCGCCGAGGACCTGACCATCAACGTGACGAGCTTCTTCCGCGACGACGCGCCGTTCCAGGTGCTCGAGAGGATCGTGATCCCCGACGTCCTGGAGCGCCAGCGGGCCAACGGAGTGCGGATCTGGGTGCCGGCCTGCTCCTCCGGCGAGGAGGCCTACTCGCTCGCGATCCTGTTCTGCGAGCGCGGCGACGAGCTCCCGCGCCCGCCGCAGATCCAGGTCTTCGCGACGGACATCGACGCGGCAGCCCTCGCAGAGGCGAGGCGAGGCCAGTACACGGGCGTGGTCGAGCGGCAGGTGAGCCCGGAGCGGCTGGCCCGGTTCTTCACCAAGCGCGGGGACGCGTACACGGTCACGAAGCCGCTCCGCGACCTCTGCATCTTCACGGAGCACGATCTCGTGAGGGACCCGCCGTTCTCGCGCATGGACCTCGTTTCCTGCCGCAACCTGCTCATCTACCTCGAGCCCGCCCTCCAGAAGCGCGTCGTCGAGCTCCTCCACTACGCGCTCCGGCCGGGCGGCTACCTGCTCCTCGGCAAGGCCGAGATGGTCGACGCGCACGAGCTGGAGCTGTTCGAGGTCGTCGACAAGGCGGAGCGCGTGTTCCGGCGGCGCGAGGTGGAGCGGCGTCCGCCGGTCCTTCCGCCGGGGCGGCGGCCCCTCGAGCTGGCGCCGCCCAGCCGGCGAGCCGATCCCGAGGTGAGGAGCGCCGCCGATCGCTCGCGGAGCATCGTGCTCGAGGAGTACGCGCCGCCGTCGGTGGTGGTCGATGCCCGCGGGGAGATCCGGTACTACTGGGGGGCGAAGCTGGCCTTCTTCCTGCCACCTCGCGCCGGCGCGCCCGCGACCAACCTGATGCACCTCGCCCGGCGGGAGCTCCGGGTCGAGCTCTCCGCCGCCCTGCACAACGCGGTGCGCCAGGGGAAGCCCGTCACGTACAAGGACGTGGTGGTGGAAGCGGAGGGCGCCCAGCACCGGCTGAACGTCGTCGTCCGGCCGCTCCCGCCCACCGAGCGAGATCCGGACGAGCTGTTCCTCGTCGTCTTCGAGGAGCTGCAGGCCGTTCCCATCGCGCACGGGACGCCGCTCGACGCGCCGACGCTGGAGCGTCACCGCCAGCTGCAGCGCGATCTCGAGAGCACCCAGGAGCGGCTCCAGGTCACGATCGAGGAGCTCGAGAGCTCGAACGAGGCGCTCCGCACGTCCAACGAGCAGCTCCAGGCCATGAACGAGGAGATGCACTCCGCCAACGAGGAGCTGCAGACCTCGCAGGAGGAGCTGCAGTCGGTGAACGAGGAGCTCAACACGTTGAACGCCGAGCTCTCCAAGAAGGTGGACGAGCTCGAGCTGCTCTACGGCGACCTCCAGAACCTGTTCCAGAGCACGCAGATCGCGACCATCTTCCTCGACCGCGAGTCCCGGATCGCGCGCTTCACTCCGGCGGCGACGGCGGTCTTCCGGCTCGTCGACGGCGACGTGGGGCGGCCGCTGTCCGACTTCGCCGCCCGGTTCGACGCCCAGGACGTGCCCGAGGAGGTGACGCGGGTGCTCGAGACCCTCGCGCCCGTCGAGCGCACCGTCGGCCTGGCGGACGAGAAGCGCTCGTTCCTCATGCGCATGAACCCGTACCGCACCCCGTCCGACGTGATCGCGGGGGTGGTGGTCTCCTTCATCGACGTCACCAAGCTGAAGGAGACGGAGGCGGCCCTGCGGCGGGCGATGGAGGAGCGGGAGCGCGCGGAGCAGGCCTTGCTGGACGCGGACCGGCGGAAGGACCAGTTCCTCGCCGTCCTGTCGCACGAGCTGCGGAACCCGCTCGCGCCCATCCGGAGCAGCCTGCACGTCCTCGCGCACCCGACGGCGGACGCCGGCGCCGCGGCCAAGGCGAACGAGATCATCGCCCGCCAGGTGGGGCACCTCGCGCGGCTCGTGGACGACCTCCTGGACGTGACGCGCATCGCGAGCGGCAAGCTCCAGGTCGAGCGCCAGCCGGTGGACCTCCGGGACCTCGCGCAGCGCACGGCCGAGGATCACCGGGGCCTCTTCATCGCCCGAGAGGTGGGGCTCGAGGTCGCGCTCCCGGAGGAGCCGCTGTGGGTCGAGGGCGACGCCACGCGCCTCGCCCAGGCGATGGGGAACCTGCTCCAGAACTCCGCCAAGTTCACCTCCAGCGGCGACTCGGTCCGGCTGTCCCTCGACGCGGCGGACGGCTTCGCGGTGCTGCGCGTCCGGGACACCGGCGTGGGCATCGACCCCGCGATGATCCCGCGCCTCTTCCAGCCGTTCTCGCAGGCCGACACGACCCTCAACCGCCGCCTCGGCGGCCTCGGGCTCGGCCTCGCCCTCGTGAAGGGGCTCGTCGAGAGACACGGCGGCACCATCGAAGTGTCGAGCGGCGGCAAGGGCGCGGGCGCCGAGTTCGTCGTGCGGCTCCCGCTCGCGTCGGCGCCGGCCCGGATCGAGGTCGCGCCGGCGGCACCGCCGCGCCCGCGGCGCATCCTGGTCATCGAGGACAACCTCGACGCCGCCGAGAGCCTGCGGCTCGCGCTCGAGCTGGAAGGCCACCAGGTCTTCGTGGCGCACGACGGTCCCCAGGGGATCGAACGAGCGCGCGAGCTCACCCCGCATGTCGTGTTCTGCGACATCGGCCTCCCGGACATGGACGGCTACGCGGTCGCCAAGGCGCTCCGCAGCGAGCCGGGCCTCCGGGACACGCTGCTGGTCGCGCTCACCGGTTATGCGCTCCCCGAGGACCAGCGGCGCGCCGCCGAGGCCGGGTTCGACGCGCACCTGACCAAGCCCGTCACCGTCGAGAGAATCCAGGAGGTCATGGGCGGTGCGCGACCGCGGGCGGCGGGCGGCGGCCCCGCCTCGCCGGACGAGGGTCGGTGCGACTGTACGACATGAAGTGCAGTCGCGGTCACGAACCCGAGCTCCGCAAAGGGCGGCGAACGATCGGCGGCTCGCGCTGCGTCGTCCCGGTGAGGCCGGCCGGCGTCACCGCGCTTCCGCTTTCGGCTCCGCTCCGCCGAGGCAGCTCGCGCCCGAGATGCGCTGCTCAGCTGGCGAGCCGCGAGGGCTCCTCGGTGCCGGCGTCGATCATCCGCGCGGGAAGGACCCGGGAGCCCGGCGCCTTCCGGCGGAATGGACCGCTGATGAGCGCGAGCAGGTCCGCGAGCGCCATGTGCCTGCTGAAGGTGCGGAGCAGGCTCCAGGTCTGGATCGGGTGCCGGAGGATCCGGTGCAGCAGCAGCGCGACGTACCCCTTCATCCGGAGGCGGTTCACCTCGTCGTTCGGTACCGTGTCGGG
>DATDDC010000008.1:0-10133 GCA_036523995.1 Anaeromyxobacter sp. | reverse complement strand
AGGACCTGCCCTTCGTCCGCGAGGAGGTCTCGATGGACGAGGCGCTCCGCCTCTTCGAGCGCCTGGGCGAGAAGTACAAGGTCGAGATCGTGAAGGACATCGCCGCGAAGGGCGCGAAGACCCTCACGCTCTACCGCCACGGCGACTGGGTGGACTTCTGCCTCGGGCCGCACGGCCCCTCCACCGGCCGCATCGGCGTCGTGAAGCTCCTCAACGTGGCGGGCGCCTACTGGCGCGGCGACTCCAAGAACGCCATGCTCCAGCGCATCTACGGCACCGCCTTCTTCGACAGGAAGGCGCTCGACGCGCACCTCGCCAGGCTCGAGGAGGTGAAGAAGCGCGATCACCGGAAGCTCGGCCCCGCCCTCGGCCTCTTCACCTTCCACGAGTTCGCGCCGGGCTCAGCCTTCTGGCTGCCGCACGGGACCACGCTCTACAACACGCTCGCCGACGCCATGCGCCGGCTCGTGGCGAGGAACGGCTACCTCGAGGTGAAGACGCCGCTCCTCTTCGACAAGCGGCTCTGGGAGCAGAGCGGCCACTGGGGCGTCTACCGCGAGAACATGTTCCTCGTGTTCGACAAGGAGTCGGACCCCTCGCTCCCCGTGGACGAGCGGCTGTCCATGAGCCTCAAGCCCATGAACTGCCCGTCGCACTACCTCATCTACGGGATGGGGAAGCGGAGCTACCGCGAGCTGCCGCTACGCTACTTCACGGTGGACGTCCTCCACAGGAACGAGCTCTCCGGCTCGCTCGGCGGCCTCACCCGCGTGCGCCAGTTCGCGCAGGACGACTCGCACATCTTCGTCACCGAGGCGCAGATCGCCGAGGAGGTCGATCGCATCGTCGGCCTCATGAAGATCGTGTACGGCGCCTTCGGCCTCGATTTCTCCCTCCGGTTCGCGACGCGGCCGCCCAACCCGGCCGACCGCGTCGGCGACGACGCGCTCTGGGACAAGGCGGAGGGGGCGCTGCGGAGCGCGCTCGACCGCATCGGCCTCCCCTGGGAGCTCAACCCGGGCGACGGCGCGTTCTACGGGCCGAAGATCGACTTCGTGGTGACCGACTCGCTCGGCCGCAAGTGGCAGACCTGCACCATCCAGCTCGACTACGCCGCGCCGGAGCGCTTCGACCTCGCCTACGTCGGCGACGACAACAAGGAGCACCGGCCCGTCGTCATCCACCGTGCGGTGTACGGCTCCTTCGAGCGCTTCATCGCCATCCTCGTCGAGCACTACGCGGGCACGTTCCCCGCCTGGCTCGCGCCGGTGCAGGCCCGCGTGGTCACGGTGTCGGATCGCTTCGACGCATGGGCGAAGGAGGTCCGCGCCCGGCTGCAGGCCGAGGGGTTCCGCGTGGACCTGGACGAGTCCTCCGACAAGCTTGGCGCGAAGATCAGGAACGCCGAGCTCGCCAAGATCCCCTTCACGCTCGTCGTGGGCGAGAAGGAGGCCGCCGCGAAGGGGGTCGCGCCGCGGCGCCACGGCGGCGCCGATCTCAAGACCATGTCGCTCGAGGACTTCGTCGCGCTCATGAAGAAGGAAGCGACGCCGCCGTACTGAGGAGGAGCCCGACCATGCCACGCGCCAAGGCCCTGAAGGTGAAGGTGGCGGATCGCCCCGGCATCCTGGGCGAGATCACGTCGGCGCTGGGCGCCAAGGGCATCAACGTGCTCGCGGTGCACGGCTACGTCGACGAGGGAAGGGGCGTCGTGTGCCTCGTCGTGGACAAGCTCGCCCAGGCGACGAAGGTGCTCGCCGGCCGCGGCATGCAGCCGGAGGAGGAGGAGCTCGTCGAGGTGCAGCTCCTCGACAAGCCCGGCACCATGGGCGAGGTGGCGAGGACCATCGGCGACGCGGGCATCAACATCAAGTACGTGTTCGTCGGCACGGCGCGCGGACGGAAGGTGACCGTCTACCTGGCGGTGTCGGACGTCCCGGCCGCGCTCAGGGCGCTCCGCTAGGCGCCGGCCCGTCGGGGACGAGGAGCGCCCGAGGCGGCGTCGGACTTGACCCCGCGCCCGCGGACCGATACCCTAGGTGACCGTGTCTTTCGTACGCAGTCAGCATCGACTTCTTCGCCCGGCGGCAGAGGCCGACCGGGCGCGCTGACCTGCCCCCGCGACCTCTTCCGCCGTAACCGGCTGGAGAGGTTGCCCTCGACAAGGCGAGACACCTCCTCCGGCCCTCAACAGGAGCCGAGGAACACGCCATGTCGAGCCCATCCCAGCCGAACGAACAGGCCGCCGCCGCCCCGGTTTCATTCGGTTCTCAGTCTGGTAGTATGCGCGGCTTCCAAAACGCCGGAAGCAGCCAAGCACCTGAAAAGAAAGGGCAACGCGACGTGAGCAACCCGGGGCAGGACCGCGTCATCATCTTCGACACCACGCTCCGCGACGGAGAGCAGTCGCCGGGCTGCTCCATGAACCTCGAGCAGAAGCTCCAGGTCGCGAGCGCGCTCCGCGAGCTCGGCGTGGACGTCATCGAGGCGGGCTTCGCGGCCGCGTCGCCGGGCGACCTCGAGGCCATCACCGCCATCGGCCGCACCATCGAGGGGCCGATCATCGCGAGCCTCTCCCGCTGCAACAAGGCGGACATCGACGCCTCCTGGAAGGCGCTCGAGCACGCCCCGCGCCGCCGCTGCCACGTCTTCCTCGCCACCTCGCCCATCCACCGCGACTTCAAGCTGAAGCTCGCCAAGGACGAGATCGTGAAGCGCGCGGTCGAGGGCGTGAAGCTCGCCCGCGAGCGGTTCGAGGACGTCGAGTTCTCCGCGGAGGACTCGGCCCGGACCGAGCTCGAGTTCCTGGCGGAGGTCGTGGAGCGGGCCATCGAGGCGGGCGCCACGACGGTCAACATCCCCGACACGGTCGGCTACGCGCTGCCCACCACCTTCGCGGACACCATCCGCTACCTGCGCAAGCACGTGCGCGGCATGGACAAGGTCGTGATCTCGGTCCACTGCCACAACGACCTCGGCATGGCCGTCGCGAACAGCCTCGCCGGCGTCATGGAGGGCGCGCGGCAGGTGGAGTGCACCATCAACGGCATCGGCGAGCGCGCCGGGAACGCCTCGCTGGAAGAGATCGTGATGGCGTTCAAGACGCGGGCCGACGTGCTCAAGGTCCGCAGCGGCGTCAAGACCGAGCGGCTCTACCCGACGAGCCGGCTCGTCTCCCAGGTGACCGGGCTCCACGTCCAGCGGAACAAGGCCATCGTGGGCCAGAACGCCTTCGCGCACGAGGCGGGCATCCACCAGCACGGCATGCTCACCCACCGCGAGACCTACGAGATCATGCGGCCCGAGGAGGTGGGCTTCGCGAAGAGCCAGCTCGTGCTCGGCAAGCACTCCGGCCGCCACGCGCTCAAGGACCGGCTCCTCGCGCTCGGCTACCTGCTCGACGAGAAGCAGATCGACAAGGTCTTCGCCGACTTCAAGCTCCTCGCCGACAAGAAGAAGGACATCTACGACGCCGACATCGAGGCGCTCGTCGTGCACGGGCAGATGCTCGGCAACGGGAACGTGGCCTGGCAGATCGACGCGCTCTCCACGACGTCCGGCACGGGCACCATGCCCTGCGCCTCCATCGCGCTCGTCGGCGCGGACGGCGCCAAGGTCCAGGAGGTCGCCGCCGGCGACGGCCCCGTGGACGCCGTGTTCAAGGCCATCGAGCGGATCACCGGCATCAGCGTGAAGCTCCGCGACTACCAGATCACGAGCATCTCGAAGGGCGAGGACGCGCAGGGCGAGGTCTCCATCGAGGTGGAGCACTCGACGGGCATCTACCGCGGCCGCGCGCTCTCCACCGACATCATCGAGGGCTCGGCGCGCGCGTTCCTCGGGGTGGTGAACCGCATCGCGCTCAAGATGGCTCCGCCCAAGGAGAGCGAGGCGCGGGCCGAGATGGGGACGCCGTGACGGCGCCTGGAGAGGGCACGGAAGAGATGGCGAAGACGCTGTTCGACAAGGTCTGGGACCCCCACGTCGTGGCGGGCGAGACGCCCCAGACGCCCGCGGTCCTGTACGTCGATCTGCACCTCGTGCACGAGGTGACGAGCCCGCAGGCGTTCTCGCTCCTGCGGGAGCGGGGGCTCCATATCCGCCGCCCCGACCGCACGCTCGCCACGATGGATCACTCCACGCCGACGCTCCCGCGCCGGCCGGACGGGAGCTGGCCCTTCGTCGACGCGCAGGCCGAGGCGCAGGTCCGCTTCCTCGAGAAGAACGCGAAGGACTTCGGCGTGGAGCTGCACGGGCTCGGGGACGACGCGCAGGGCGTCGTCCACGTCTTCGGCCCGGAGCGCGGCGCCACGCAGCCGGGCATGACGGTCGTGTGCGGCGACAGCCACACCGCCACGCACGGCGCGTTCGGCGCGCTCGCCTTCGGCATCGGCACCTCCGAGGTCGCGCACGTCCTCGCCACGCAGTGCCTCCTCCAGCGCAGGCCGAAGACGCTGGCCGTCCGCGTGGAGGGCCGGCTCTCGCCGGCCGTGACGGCGAAGGACCTCATCCTCGCCATCATCGCGAAGATCGGCGTGGGCGGAGGGACCGGGCACGTCATCGAGTACCAGGGCGCCGCCGTCCGCGCCCTCTCGATGGAGGGCCGCATGACCCTCTGCAACATGTCGATCGAGGGCGGGGCGCGCGCCGGCATGGTGGCGCCGGACGACGCCACCTTCCAGTGGCTCGCGGGCCGGCCTCGCGCGCCGAAGGGCGCGGCCTGGGACGAGGCGCTGGCGCGCTGGCGCAAGCTGCCCAGCGACGAGGGCGCGCGCTTCGACCGCGAGGTGTCCATCGACGGGAGCGCGCTCGCGCCGATGATCACCTTCGGGACGAACCCGTCGCAGGGCATCCCCGTGAACGGCGTCGTGCCCGATCCCGCCAAGGAGAAAGACGCGCAGGCGCGCGCCGGGCTCGAGGCGGCGCTCCGCTACATGGGCCTGCGGCCGGGGCAGGCCATCGCCGGCCAGAAGATCGACGCCGTCTTCGTGGGGAGCTGCACGAACGGCCGCCTCGAGGACATCCGCGCGGCGGCGCGGGTGCTCGAGGGACGCAAGGTGAAGGTGCGCACGCTCGTCGTCCCCGGGTCGCACGAGGTGAAGCGCGCCGCCGAGAAGGAAGGCCTCGATCGCGTGGTGAAGGCCTCCGGCGCCGAGTGGCGCGAGCCGGGCTGCTCCATGTGCATCGCCATGAACGGCGACCACGTCGAGCCGGGCCAGTACTGCGTCTCCACGTCCAACCGCAACTTCGAGGGGCGGCAGGGCCCGGGCGGCCGTACGCTCCTCGCGAGCCCGCTCACCGCGGCGGCGGCGGCGGTGGCCGGCGCGGTCGCGGACCCGCGCCCGCTCCTGGAGGGCCGCTAGATGGAGCCGATCACGAGCATCGAATCCCGCACGGTGGTGCTGCCGCGCGAGAACGTGGACACGGACCAGATCATCCCGGCCCGCTTCCTCAAGACGACCGACAAGAAGGGCCTCGGCAAGGCGCTCTTCTGCGACTGGCGCTACGAGGCGGGCGAGAAGCCGAAGCCGGACTTCGTCCTCAACCGCCCCGAGGCGCAGGGCTGCCAGATCCTCGTGGCGGGCGACAACTTCGGCTGCGGCTCGTCCCGCGAGCACGCCCCCTGGGCCCTCACCGACTACGGGTTCAAGGCCGTGATCTCGACGCGCATCGCGGACATCTTCCGGAACAACTCGCTCAAGAACGGCCTCGTGCCCGTCGTGCTCGAGCCCGCGGCGCACGCGAAGCTCGTCGCCGCGCCCGGCGCGAAGGTGCGCATCGACATCGCGGCCCAGAAGGTCACGCTGCCCGACGGGTCGACGGCGTCGTTCCCGCTCGACGCCTTCGCCAAGTACTGCCTCATGAACGGAGTGGACGAGCTCGGCTACCTCCTCTCGCAGGAGGACGCCATCGCGAAGTTCGAGTCCCGGAAGTAGCGGAAGGCGAGGAGAACCATGGCCAAGGAGAAGATCACGGGCGCGATGGCGGTGCGCAGGGCCCTCGAGGCCGAGGGGGTGGAGTTCCTCTTCGGCATGCCCGGCGGCACCATCCTGCCGCTCTACGACGCCCTCTTCCGCTGCGAGAAGCCGAAGACCGTCCTCATCCGCCACGAGCAGGTCGGCGGCCACGCCGCCGAGGGCTTCGCCCACGCCACCGGCAGGGTGGGCGTGTGCATGGGCACCTCCGGCCCCGGCGCGACGAACCTCGTCACCCCCATCGCCGACGCCTACATGGACTCGGTGCCGCTCGTCGCCATCACCGCGAACGTCTCCCGGCCGCTCATCGGCACGGACGCGTTCCAGGAGGCGGACATCACCGGCATCACCATGCCCATCACGAAGCACAACTGGCTCGTGACGGACCCGCAGGAGATCCCGCGCGTCATGAAGGAGGCCTTCTACATCGCGCGGACGGGCCGCCCGGGGCCGGTGCTGGTGGACATCCCCAAGGACGTGCTCCAGGCCCAGATCGAGTGGGACGGCTACCCCGAGACCGTGAACATCCCGGGCTACCATCCGCCCACGCGCGAGGAGCCGCGCCTCAAGGACGCCGCGGCGCTCATCCGCAGCTCCAACCGCCCCGTCATCTACCTGGGCGGCGGCGTGCGGGTCTCGAACGCGCACAAGGAGGTCTTCGCCTTCTGCGAGCTCGTGGGCGCGCCGGTGGTGACGACCGTGCACGGGAAGGGCGCCTTCCCCGAGACGAACCCGCAGTGCCTCGGCATGTTCGGCATGCACGGCTCCCGCTTCTCCAACTACGCCGTGCAGAACTCCGACCTCATCATCGCCCTGGGCGCCCGCTTCGACGACCGCGTGACGGGGAAGCTCTCCACCTTCGCGCCCGAGGCGAAGGTGGTGCACCTCGACGTCGACCCGGCCGAGATCTCGAAGCTCGTCACGGCCACGGTCCCGCTCGTCGGCGATCTCAAGAAGCTCCTGCCGCAGCTCACCGAGGAGGTCCGCCGCGCCTTCGGGGACCACTCGAAGCCCGACATCTCCGCCTGGTGGAAGCGCGTCGACGACTGGCGGGAGAAGTTCCCGCTCCGCTACGAGCAGGACGGGCAGGAGCACCTGCTCCCCCAGTACGTGGTCGACCGCCTCTGGCAGAAGACGGGCGGGAAGGCCATCGTCACGACCGGCGTGGGCGAGCACCAGATGTTCGCCGCGCAGTTCTGGAAGACCTCCGAGCCGCGCCAGTTCATCACCTCGGGCGGCCTCGGCACCATGGGCTTCTGCCTCCCCTCCGCCATCGGCATCCAGCTCGGCCGGCCCGGCGAGCTCGTCATCGGCATCGACGGCGACGGGTCCTTCCAGATGACGCTGCAGGACCTCGCCACCGCGGTGGACCTGGAGCTGCCCATCAAGATCTTCGTCCTCAACAACCTGTTCCTGGGCATGGTCCGCCAGTGGCAGGAGCTCTTCTACGAGAAGCGCTTCGCGGAGACGCCGCTCTCCGACCGGCCGAACCTCGTGAAGCTGGCGGACGCGTACGGCTGCCTGGGGCTCCGCGCCGACACGCCCGAGGAGCTCGAGAAGGTCATCGACCAGGCCCTCGCGAACGACAAGGGCCCCACCATCGTGGACGTGCGCGTGCGCAAGGCGGAGAAGGTCTACCCGATGGTGCCGGCCGGCGCGCCCCTCAACGACATGATCGACAGCGGAGGAGACTAGCCATGGTGGAACGCACCGAAGAGCGCCCCAACGGCGCCACCCACACCATCAGCCTCCTCGTGGAGAACAAGCCGGGCGTGCTCCACCGCATCGCCGGCCTGTTCTCGCGGCGCGGCTACAACATCGCGAGCCTCACGGTCGGCCCCACCGAGATCCCCGAGTACTCGCGCATGACGATCGTGGTCCGGCTCGGCTCGAAGCCGGTCGAGCAGGTGGTCCGGCAGGTGCAGAAGCTCGTGCCCGTCGTCGAGGTGCGCGAGCTCGTGGCGGCGGACCTCATCGAGCGCGAGCTCATCCTCGTCAAGATCCGCACGCCGGAGCGGAACCACGCCGAGCTCCGCGCCCTGGCGGAGACGTACGAGGCGACCGTCGTGGACGTCTCTCCGGACGCGCTCGTGGTGGAGGCGAGCGGCACGGCCGGCAAGCTCGACGCGCTGGAGGAGCGGCTTCGCGCCTTCGGCATCCAGGAGCTGTGCCGCTCCGGGCGCATCGCGCTCGAGCGCGGCTTCAAGACCCTGGCCCCCCTCAACTTGAAGTAAACAAGGAACGAGATAGACGAATGGCTACCATCTACTACGACAAGGACGCGAACCTCGACCTGCTCAAGAAGCGGAAGGTCGCGGTGATCGGATACGGCTCCCAGGGCCACGCCCACGCGCTCAACCTACGCGACTCGGGCGTGGACGTGCGCGTCGGCCTCGGCGCCGGCTCGAAGTCGCGCGCCAAGGCAGAGGGAGCGGGGCTCCGCGTCGTCTCGGTCTCCGACGCCTCGAAGGAGGCCGACGTCGTCATGGTCCTCATCCCGGACCAGACGCAGAAGAAGGTCTACGACGAGGAGATCGCGCCCCACCTGACGAAGGGGAAGGCGCTCTTCTTCGCGCACGGCTTCAACATCCACTTCCACCAGATCCGCCCGGCGGGGGACGTGGACGTGCTGCTCGTGGCGCCCAAGGGCCCCGGGCACCTCGTGCGCCGGCAGTACCAGGACGGCCGCGGCATCCCGTGCCTCATCGCGGTCCAGCAGGACGCGACCGGCCACGCCAAGGCGCTGGGCCTCGCCTACGCGAAGGGCATCGGCGGCACGCGCGCCGGCGTCCTCGAGACGACGTTCAAGGAGGAGACCGAGACCGACCTCTTCGGCGAGCAGGCCGTGCTGTGCGGCGGGGCCTCCGCGCTCGTGAAGGCCGGCTACGAGACCCTGGTCGAGGCCGGCTACCAGCCGGAGAGCGCCTACTTCGAGTGCCTCCACGAGCTGAAGCTCATCGTCGACCTCATGTACGAGGGCGGCCTCGCCTGGATGCGCCACTCCATCTCCGACACCGCGGAGTACGGCGACTACACCCGCGGGCCGCGCATCGTCACCGAGCAGACGAAGCAGGAGATGCGGCGGATCCTGAAGGAGATCCAGACCGGCCAGTTCGCGAAGGAGTTCATCCTCGAGAACCAGGTCGGCCGGCCCGTCTTCGAGAAGTTCCGCGAGGCCGAGAAGGCGCACCCCATCGAGGAGGTGGGGAAGCGCCTGCGGGACATGATGAGCTGGATCCGCGAGGCCAAGAAGGACTCGTCGGATCCCAACGCCCGCTAGGGTGGCCGCTCGCAGGCTACAGGCTTCGGGCTCCAGGCTACGGGAACGACGTCGCTTCTCCCGAAGCCTGTAGCCCGTAGCCTGCAGCCTCGCTTGTCGTTGACTTCCCGAGCGAAATCCTTATCCTACGCTGTCTTTTTTCCAGCTCCGGAGGAGCATGGCCATACAGCAGAGAGATCCCCGAGGCGGCAGCAATCGCGACGCACGCACGAACCGCCGGATCAAAGCGCGTGAGGTGCGTCTCGTCGGGCCGGACGGGGAACAGCTCGGGGTGCTTCCGATCGAGCAGGCGCTGGCGCGCGCGCAGGACCTGGGCATGGACCTCGTCGAGGTCTCGCCGATGGCGAAGCCGCCCGTCTGCAAGATCATGGATTACGGGAAGTTCAAGTACCTCGAGAAGAAGAAGCAGAACGAGGCGAAGAAGAAGCAGGTCGTGGTCCAGCTCAAGGAGGTGAAGCTCCGCCCCCGGACCGAGGAGCACGACTACGAGGTCAAGCTGAAGAAGGTGCGCGAGTTCCTGGGCGAGGCGAACAAGGCCCGCATCACCGTCATGTTCCGCGGCCGCGAGATGACGCACCGCGAGCTCGGCCAGAAGGTGCTCCAGCGCATCCTCGAGGACCTCCGCGACGTGGCCGTCATCGAGTCGGCGCCGCGCATGGAAGGGCGGCAGATGTTCATGATCCTGGCGCCGAACCCGCGCATGCTGCAGGCCCAGCGCGACCGCGCCACATTCACCCTGGCTGCAGCCGCCAAGCCCGATCTTGCCAACGCTCACTACAACTTGGCCGTAGCCTACCGCGACAAAAAGGAAACAGACAAGGCTATTACGGAAATGAACACTGTTCTTACTTTGGTCCAACCCAACTCACAGGACTACA
>DATDDC010000007.1:0-3313 GCA_036523995.1 Anaeromyxobacter sp. | reverse complement strand
GAGTTGCAGATGAGGCCGGCCAGGCGGACCTTGCCGGTCGCGGCGTACTTCAGGATGCCGCGGGCGATGTTGTTGGCCGCGTACATCGCCATCATCTCGCCGGAGACGACGATGTAGATCTCCTCCGCCTTGTTCTCGCGGATGGGCATCGCGAAGCCGCCGCACACCACGTCGCCGAGGACGTCGTAGAAGACGAAGTCGAGGTCGGGCGTGTAGGCGCCGTTCTCCTCGAGGAAGTTGATGGCCGTGATGACCCCGCGGCCGGCGCAGCCCACGCCCGGCTCCGGGCCGCCGGACTCGACGCACTTCACGCCGCCGAACCCGACCTTGAGGACGTCGGCCACCTCGAGGTCCTCGACCGTGCCGCGCTCGCGGACGAGATCCATCACCGTCGCCTGCGCCTTCGCGTGCAGCATGAGCCGGGTGGAGTCGGCCTTGGGATCGCAGCCGACGATCATGACCTTCTTCCCCAGCGAGGCGAGCCCCGCGACCGTGTTCTGCGTCGTGGTGGACTTGCCGATGCCGCCCTTCCCGTAGATCGCGATCTGCCTCATGTCGGGTGCTCTCCTCGTGTCCCGTTGGCGAATCGCCTTCACGGAGAGCAAGGACCGTACCGCATGGCGATCCGGCGACGGCCGCTCGATCGGCGCGGCATCTCCACGCGCAGCGCGTCGTCGGCCGCTCGGGCCCTGTACGGAAGGCGACACGCGGAGTGTCAGCTTCCGGACAATCCGCGCAGATCACGCGCCGCCGCGCCGCAGGCAGACGAGCCGCGTGCCGCGCCAGCCCATCCGCTCGTAGAAGCGCAGCGCCGGCGCATTCCCGCCGTCGGCGAGGAGCTGCAGCCGCGTCGCTCCGCTCGCCAGCGCCCAGGCCTCGATCGCGCCGAGAAGCCCGCGGCCCACGCCGCTCCCGCGCTCCGCCTCGTCCACCACCATGTCCTCGACGAGCGCCGAGAGCGCGCCCTCCGCCGTGGAGACGACGAGCTGCGCGGTCACCATGCCGACGACGGCTCCGCCGCGCTCCGCGACGAGGACCGCGCCGCGATCCCGCCGCGCCAGGAGGAGCCCGAGCCCGCGCCGCTGCTTCTCCGCGTCCGCGCGGAAGTCGGCCTCGATGGCGAAGAGCTGGCCGAGGAGCCGAACCATCCCGTCCAGATCGGCCGCTGCGGCCGGGCGGATCCGCGGCGCGTCCATCAGAACCGCTCCACCGCGATCCGGTACTTCTGGATGCGGTAGCGGAGCTGCCGCACCGACATGCCGAGGAGCCGGGCCGCGCGGGCCTGCACGTGCCCCGCGCGCGCCAGGGCGTCCGCCACGCGCTCGCGCTCGGTCGACGTCGAGGCCGCGGTCGAGGTCGCGGTCGAGGTCGATGTCGCGGTCGAGGTCGAGGTCGGGGACGCCCGCAGCCACTCGAGGTCGGCCGCGGTCACGAGCCCGTCTCCGTGCGCGACCACGAGCCGCTCGAGCACGTTCCGGAGCTGCCTCACGTTCCCCGGCCAGTCGAACGACCGGAGCGCCTCGATCGCCTCCGAGGAGAGCTCGAGCAGCCGCCCGTGCTCCCGCGCCAGCTCCTCGATGAAGTGCGCCGTGAGCCTCCCCACGTCCTCGGGCCGCCTGCGCAGCGGCGGCAGCTCGATCTCGACCACCTGCAGCCGGTGGTAGAGGTCGAGCCGGAACGTCCCCGACCGGACCGCCTCCTCCAGATCCCGGTTCGTGGCGGCGACGATGCGGACGTCCACCGTGATCGGCCTCCGCCCGCCGACGCGCTCGAACTGCCGCTCCTGGATGGCGCGCAGGAGCTTCACCTGCGCCGAGAGCGGCAGCTCGCCCACCTCGTCGAGGAAGAGCGTCCCGCCGTCGGCCAGCTCGAAGCGGCCCGCCCGCGCCTGCGCCGCGCCGGTGAAGGCGCCGCGCTCGTGGCCGAAGAGCTCGCTCTCGAGGAGCGCCTCCGGCAGCGCCGCGCAGCTCACCGCCACGAAGGGGCGCTCCGCCCGCGGCCCGCGGGCGTGCAGGGCGCGCGCGACCACCTCCTTGCCCGTGCCGCTCTCGCCGCGCAGGAGCACCGTGGCCCGGCTGGGCGCGACCCGCTCGACGACGTCCAGCACCGCGCGCCAGGCGGCGCTCTCGCCCACGATGCCCCGGAAGCGGTCCCGCCCGGGCACGACCGGCGGCGTGACCCTTCGCGAGCGCTCCACCGGGCTCTCGAGCTGGACGAGCCGGATGCGGGTCGCGAGCATGCGGGCCGCCACGGAGAGGAGGCGAAGGTCGGCGTCGAACGAGAACGTGCCCTGCGACCAGCGCCGCTCCGCCGTGAGGACGCCGAGCGTGGCGCGGCCCTCCTGGAGCGGCACCGCGTAGAGCGCGCGGCGGTCCTCGCGGAGATCCCGCCAGCTCCCCGTCAGGTTGAGGAAGGCCGGCTCCTCGGCGAGGTCGGGGATGGCCACCGCCACGCCGGCCTGGAACACCCTGCCCACGATGCCCTCGCCCGGCCGCATCCTTCCGAGGATGCGCTCCGCGTCCGGGATCTCCGGCGCGGCCTCCATGAACACGTCTCCCGTCACGGCGTCGAAGAGAGACACCGTCCCGTTCTCGAGGCCCGCGTGAGAGCGCAGGACCTGGAGCGCGGACGTGAACGCCTTCGTGAGGTCCGTCGCGAGAGAGAGGATCTTCCCGATCTCGTGGAGCGCCTCGACGGCGTGCGCGGCGCGACGGGATCCCATCGCTCGGCGCGCAGAGCAACGGCGATGCCACCTCGGGTGCGTGCCCCGCCTCTTGCAGGCGCGGCCCGGAACGCGGCGGCGCGGGCGCGACGCCCATGTGCGCCTGTCCGATTTCCGGACAGCGCCGGGCCGCGTCTGCGCGATAGGCGGGCAGGACACGTGCTTCCCAGGTCGTTCAACCGGTGCAACCTTCCCCCCTGGGTGATTGCTTCACGTCAATTCGACGAGGACCCCCGCCCCATCGAGATCCAGGGCGTCCGCGCCGAGAACCGGTTCCTCTTCGACCTCCTCGACCGCATCGAGGATCCCGACGAGCGCGCTCGCCGCTTCGACGACTGGATGGACGTGCGCTTTCAGCTCCACCACTGGCGCGAGCAGGAGACCGCCGGCGCCCGGCGCAGCCTGCGGAACGGCTACCTGCGCTTCCTGCGCGGATGGGGGATGGACGCGTCCTCGGTCGAGGGGGCGGTGCTGAAGGGCTGGGTCGAGAGCCGCCTCGGGATCCCGCCCACCTTCCACCGCGCGCCCCTCGGGCCGCGGGACGGCCCGGCCTGGGCCCGCTACGTCGCCGACCGGACCCGCGGCCAGGCG
>DATDDC010000006.1:0-2404 GCA_036523995.1 Anaeromyxobacter sp. | reverse complement strand
GCGCTCGAGCTCGGCGCCGACGTGACGCGCCGCAACCTCGACTACTCGGGCACGGCGCCGGCCGGGGCGTCGCCGCTCATGACCATGGAGGCGAGCGCCATCTTCCTGCCGAGCGTGCTCGTCGAGGTCCTGCCGGTGGCGGGCCTCGTGCCCGAGCCGTTCGCCGGCCTCGGGGCCTTCGCGGGCTACCGCCGCTCCATCGGCTTCAAGGTCAAGGATCCCACGCAGTCCCATTCGGCGGAGCTCGGCCGGCTCTCGGCGGGCGCGCTCTGGCGGCTGCCGCCCCTCACCCAGCTGCGCCTCGTCTTCACGCCCGAGATCTCGTACGAGCGCCGCGACATGACGGTGTCGGGGGGAGGGATCGCCGGCCTGCCGGACTCGCATCTGCGCGGGGTGAAGGCCGGCTCGGCGCTCTTCGCGCCCCTCACCCCCCGGTACGCGCTGCTCCTCGACGCGGGCTACGTCGTCTGGACCTCCTCGAAGGACCTCATCGGAGGCGACGTGCGGTTCTTCCCGTCGGGCAACGCCAGCGCGTTCGAGCTCGACGCGGGCCTCTCCGCCGCGCTCTTCGGACGCTACTCCGCGAGGTTCGTGGCGGAGTACAGCTCGACGAGCTACTCGCTCGACGCGGACCCGACGTCGACGTACCGCGCCTCCGGGGCCACGGATCGATACGTCGGCGTGCGCGCCACGATCCGCGCGGACTTCTAGCGCGGCGGCGGGCGGCCGCGCCGGGAGCTCAGAGCACCGCCAGCAGCTCCACCTCGAACACGAGGGTCGAGCTGGGCGGGATCCTCGGAGGCGCGCCGCGGGCTCCGTAGGCGAGCTCCGGCGGAAGCGTCAGCTTCCGCTTGCCGCCCACCTTCATGCCGGCGACGCCGCGGTCCCAGCCCTCGATCACCTCGCCGGCGCCGAGCCGGAACGAGAACGGCTCGCCTCCCACCGAGGAATCGAACTTCGTCCCGTCGGTGAGCCAGCCCGTGTAGTGCACCTGCACCGTCTTTCCTCGCACCGCCTCCGCTCCCTCACCGGCGACGAGGTCCTCGATCTGCGGCTTCGCCATGGCGCTCTCCCTTCCTCGGCAGCGGGGATGCTACAAGACTCGCGGGGGAAGGCACATGCTGAAGCGCGAGGCCTGCGAGCTCCCGTGATGCACCCGAGCCGGCACGACACGCCCTCCACCGGATGGGATCCCCTCGACCTGGAGCACGCCGAGCTGGCCCGCATGCTCGACGCGCTCGTCTCGGCCGTCGAGGCCGACGATCTCGTGCGCGCCCGCACGGCGTCGGAGGACCTCGTCCGGGTGGCCGGGGAGCACTTCGCGCACGAGGAGCGGCTCATGCGCGAGGCCGGCTACCCCAGGCTCGCGCAGCACAAGGAGGCGCACGACCTCTACCTCGCCGACGCGGCGCGATTCGCGAGGCACGTCCAGGAGAAGGGGCTCACGCCGGAGTTCCGGCGCTGGGCGGCGGTCCGCGCCCTGGAGTGGTTCCGCTTCCACATCGCGGCGAACGACGTCGCGCTGGGGGCGTTCCTCGCGGAGCGACAGCGCGCGCTCGAGCTCCGGAAGAGCTCCCCCACGCCGAAGCCGGGATGAGACCCGGCTAGTGCCCCGACCCAGGCATAATGCCTACTGCGAGCGCCGATCCTCTCGCTGCGGCGGGCGGCCTCGTCGGTGCGCTGCTCGACGTAGCTCTGCTACGCCTGCGCTGCTCCCTCCTCGGGCGCCCGCCTCGCTTCGGTCTCGGCGCTCTCGTCACGTCACCATGCCTGGGTCGGGGCACTAGGTCGCTCTCGGGCCTCGCCCCGGAGCGGACGAGCGCGCCGCGGCGAGGTCCATGGTGCGGACGTGGGCCACGAACCAGTCCGGCAGCGTCTGGAAGAGGTACTTCGCGAGCCGCTCCCCGTCGGCGCGCTCGCGGAAGGCGCGGGCCTCCTCGTTCATGTCGGCGAGGACGCGGTCGTGCTCCGCCTTGTGGGCGGCGTAGGCGGGGTACCGGGCCTCGCGCATGAGCGACTCCTCCCGGAGGAAGTGCTCGCGCGCGCTCACCGCGAAGACGGAGAGCTTCTCCAGGACCGCATCGACGCTGCCCTGCCCGCTCCGGTGCGCCGAGAGCGCGGCCTCGAGGTCGTTCAGCATCCGGAGCTCGGCCGCGTGGTCGGCGTTCATGAATCCCACGGGGAAGAACGGCACCTGGCTGGGATCGATCCCTGGCATCCACCTCTTCAGGTAGCACGCCGCCGGGCGTTCCGCAGCGCCCGGCGCGGAGCGTCCCAGGCTTCACGGGCGGGGGGAGCGCGGCTGCGGGCGCGGCGGAGCGCCGCGCCCCGTTCCGACTAGAAGCCAGCCGTCGGCTGGCCGCTCGCCGCGTCGGAGCTGCGCTCCGCGGTCCGGGCGTTCGCG
>DATDDC010000005.1:0-10396 GCA_036523995.1 Anaeromyxobacter sp. | reverse complement strand
TGCGGCGGCCTTCGCCGCGGCGGAGGGGAGCGGGCCGGAGGCGGAGGGCAGCGGGGGCGGCTGGGATCCGGAGGCGCTCGCGGCCGGGGCGCGCGCGGCGGGCGCGTCCTTCGTCCCGGCCCAGGACTGGAGGGCCTTCTCGACGCCGGCGGTGCTCTTCGACGGGTCGACGGCGAGGAGCAGGATCTCGTCCCGGCGGAGGGCGGTCACGGTCGAGCTGGAGGCGCCGCGGACGAGGAGGAGATCGAGGTGCGAGAGGCCGAGGGCGTCCCCGGCGGCGGCGAGCTCGCTCATCGCGGCGGCGGCGGCGGCGCCACGCTGCGCGGCGCCCTCGGGATGGGATGCGTCCTGGACGTTGCCGCGCGCGTCGGCGCGGACCGCTCCGGAGATCTCCGCCAGACCGTCCAGCGACGACGGAAGTGTCCTGGCGAGCTTCACCATCTCACTCGCAACGCTTCCTCCCCCCGGAGGCCGCCTGCTTCCTTTCCGGCGTTCGCGTGCAGCGTCTCGGACGACCTTCGCGAGCGACCCGACGCTCGCTCTTCTCTCGGTGCGGCCCGCTCTGCCGGTGTTGCTGCGAAGCCTAGCACGGGCGAAACGCCGATCCCCATGACGCACCGGCCTTGAGTGAGTCGCTTCATCGCGGGACATGCGTCATCACCCGCCGTCCCAAGCGCACCCGCGGCTACATTCGTGCGGGGCACGAACGGCGCCGCGCCCGCGGGTCGGATGTCGTGCCCGGTGCGCTGCGCGCCGCGTCGTGCCGTGTCAGCGGCGGCGGAGAGCGCGCCCGAGGCCGAGGAGGGCGAGCAGCGCCAGCATCGCCGTGCCTCCGCCGCTGCCGCAGCCGCACCCTCGTGCGCCGCCGCCGTCCCCGGGCCCCTCGTCCGGCGGCGGGGCGTCGTTCGCCGAGAGGCGCCGGAGCGTGGAGGCACCGCCGTCCACGACGAGCCACTCCCCCGCGCCGAGGCGCTCGATCCCGGTGGGCAGGGCGAGGCGCGCCGAGGCGACGCCTCCGTCGCGCGCGCCGAATGCCCCGGTGCCCGCGATGGTGCTCACCATGCCGTCGCGGACGCGGCGCACGCAGGCGTTCCCGGCGTCGGCGACGAGGACGTCGGAGCCGTCGACGAGGAGCCCGCCCGCCGGCATGAAGCGCGCGCTCGCCGCGGCGCCGTCGGCGTAGCCGCCCGAGTCGTAGCTTCCGCCGCCCGCGCCGGCGACGGTGGTCACCGCGCCGCCGGAGAGCGACACGCGGCGCACGCCGCGGTTCCCCGCGTCGAGGACGTAGACGGAGTCCCCCGAGGCGAAGGCATCCGAGGGAAAGAGGAACTTCCCGGACGAGCTCGCGCCGTCCTCGGATCCGCTCCCGCCCCCGCCGGCCAGCGTGTCGGTCCGGCCGGACGAGGCGTCCACCCGCCGGATGGCGTTGTTCTGGCGATCGGCGGCCGCCGCCGCCTCGCCATCGTCCCCCTTGCGCTCGACCGCGCGCCCCCTCGAAGAACGCTACCCTCGATCGCCGCGGTGGAAAGCCCTCCGGCGTGACGCGCTTCCTCGAGGATCGCGAGCGCGCAGATCCGTCGCGGAGGAGCGCTCGATTGCGTCGGGGGCCTCGCGGCGGGTGCGGCGCGCGCGACGCAGCGAGCGGGGCGATGGCTCGGGAAGGTCGGAGCCAACCGCGCGGGATCTCGCCGATCCCACGCGAGGCGCCCCGGCCCGCGCGGCGGTCCGCCGCGCGAGCGAACGGAACATTTTGCAAGAAGCGTACCCCACACATCGCCACGCTTGACACCGGCGGAGTTCTGGGGTGTTTTGCGTCCCTCTCCACTCACGCGAACCAGCCGAAAGGTCGCGAGGAGCCGCGCCCATGGCCACGAACTTCGATCCCCCGCAGAATCCTCCCCCCGCACCGAAGAAGAAGATCCGCCGGGAGGACGCGCTCGCGTACCACTCGTCCGGGCGCAAGGGGAAGATCGAGGTCGTCCCCACGAAGCCGACGGCGACGGCGCGCGATCTCGCGCTGGCGTATTCACCCGGCGTCGCGGAGCCTTGCCTCGAGATCGCGAAGGACCCGGACCTCTCCTACACGTACACGGCGCGTGGAAACCTCGTCGGCGTCGTCTCGAACGGCACCGCCGTGCTCGGCCTCGGCGACATCGGCCCGTTCGCCGCGAAGCCCGTCATGGAGGGCAAGGGCGTCCTCTTCAAGCGCTTCGCGGACATCGACGTCTTCGACATCAACGTCGACGCGAAGGACATCGACAAGTTCTGCACGGTGGTGAAGGCGCTCGAGCCGACCTTCGGCGGCATCAACCTCGAGGACATCAAGGCCCCCGAGTGCTTCGTCATCGAGGAGCGGCTGAAGAAGGAGATGCAGATCCCGGTCTTCCACGACGATCAGCACGGGACGGCCATCATCTCCGGCGCCGCGCTCATCAACGCCCTCGAGCTCGCCGGGAAGGACATCGCCAAGGTGAAGGTGGTCGTCTGCGGCGCGGGCGCGTCCGCCATCGCGTGCACGAAGTTCTACCTCGCGCTCGGCCTGCGCCGCGAGAACGTCACGATGGTCGACACGAAGGGCGTGGTCTACAAGGGCCGCACCGAGGGCATGAACCCCTGGAAGCAGGAGTTCGCGGTGGAGACGCGGGCCCGCACGCTCGCGGAGGTGGCCGAGGGCGCGGACGTCCTCCTCGGCTACTCCGTGAAGGGCATGTTCGACCAGAAGATGGTCCGCTCCATGGCGAAGAACGCCATCGTCTTCGCCCTCGCGAACCCGGACCCCGAGATCGGCTACGGCGAGGCCAAGGAGGCGCGCGAGGACGTCATCATGGCGACCGGGCGCTCCGATTACCCGAACCAGGTGAACAACGTCCTCGGCTTCCCGTACATCTTCCGCGGCGCGCTCGACGTCCGCGCCAAGGCCATCACCGAGGACATGAAGATGGCGGCGGCCAAGGCCCTCGCCGAGCTCGCCAAGGAGGACGTGCCCGAGGCCGTCTCCCGCGCCTACGGCGGCGAGCGCTTCCGCTTCGGCCCCGAGTACATCATCCCGAAGCCGCTCGACCCGCGGGTGCTCCTCTGGGTCGCCCCGGCCGTCGCCAAGGCCGCCATCGATGGCGGCGTCTCGCGCGTGAAGCTCGACCTGGGCGAGTACCGCGACCGGCTGCGCAAGATGCAGAGCCGCTCGCACCAGGTGATGGGCTCCGTCTTCACGAAGGCCAAGAAGAAGGTCGTGAAGATCGTCTTCCCCGAGGGCCACCACCCCAAGATCCAGCAGGCCGCCGAGATCCTCCGCGAGGAGGGCATCTGCGAGCCGGTGCTGCTCGGGCCGGTGGAGTCGATCCGCAAGTCCATCGCCGATCAGCGGCTCGACGACCTCGAGGGCGTCACCATCATCAACCCCGAGGAGAGCGAGGACTACACCCGCTACGTCTCGAAGTTCTGGGAGCTGCGCCAGCGCCGCGGCGTGACCTACGAGGACGCGCGCCGCAAGATGCGCATCCGCAACTACTTCGGCTCGGTGATGCTGAAGGACGGCGCGGTGGACGGCCTCGTCACCGGCCTCACCACCACCTACGGCGACGCGCTCCGCCCGGCGCTCGAGGTGGTGAAGACCCGCACCGGCCGGCGCGCCGGCGGCGTCTACATCGTCGTCACGAAGCACGACTTCAAGTTCTTCGCCGACTGCACGGTGATGATCGATCCGAACGCCGAGGAGCTGGCCGAGATCGCCATCACCACGAGCGACCTCGCCCGCTTCTTCGACGTCACGCCGCGGGTGGCCATGCTCTCCTACTCGTCCTTCGGCTCGGCCGGCGGCGAGAGCCCGAAGAAGATGCGCGAGGCGACCGAGCTCGTCCGGCAGCAGCGCCCCGACCTCGAGATCGACGGCGAGATCCAGGTGGACATCGCCACGAGCGCCGAGGTGCGCGTCCCCGAGTTCCCCTTCGCCACGCTCAAGGACGACGCCAACGTCTTCATCTTCCCGAACCTCGACGCGGCCAACATCTGCTACCAGGCGCTCGAGCGCATCGCCGGGGCCGAGGTGATCGGGCCCGTGCTGCTCGGCATGCACCGTCCGGTGAACGTGCTGCAGATGGGCTGCTCGGTGCAGGCCATCGTGAACCTCGCCGCCATCACCGCGCTCCGGGCGCAGGGCGATCAGTTCCTGTTTTGATCCTGATGGGGGGACACTCGGTCCCCTCTCGCCTTCGGCGAGGGGACCTCGCGGACACCATGCTGGGGGGCGCGGTGAGACTGCGCCCCCCAGTCCCCCGCTCGCTCGAGATCCGTATCCGCGGCGGAGCCGCGCTCATCGTTGGGGCCCCCTGGGGGGCCGGCCCAGCCTCGTCCGGCTGGGCCTGCGCTCGCCTTCGCCCACGCGGGGCAGCCTCATCCGGCTGCTCCTGCGCTCGCCCATGTGTTAACGGAAGACGAGCGTGGCCGAAAGGACCGAGCACGCGGAACGCATCGCCCGCTACCAGGCCGCGCTCGCCGGGCGCGGCCTGGCGGGCGCGCTGCTCCTGAACGGCGTCGACGTCTTCTATCTCTCGGGCACGCGGCAGAACGCGGCGCTCTTCGTCCCCGCCGCGGGCGCGCCGGCCCTGCTCGTGCGCAAGAGCCTCGCCCGCGCCCGGGCCGAGGCGGCCGTCGAGGACGTCCGGCCCTTCCCCCGCTCCGCGGACCTCGCCCGCGCCCTCCCGGCGCGTGGCCGGATCGGCGCGGCCTTCGAGTCCGTGCCGCAGGCGACGCTCGACTTCTGGCGCGCGAGCCTGCCGGAGATGGCGCTCGAGGACGCGGGCGCCCTCCTGCGCGAGCAGCGCTCCGTGAAGTCCGCCTCCGAGATCTCCGTGATGCGCGAGGCGGGGAAGCGCATGGCCCACGTCCTCGCCGAGGTCCCCTCGTTCCTCCGGGCGGGCATGCGCGAGGTGGACGTCTCCGCCGAGGTGGAGCACCGGCTCCGGCGCGCGGGGAGCGAGGGCATGCCCCGGGTCCGCGCCTTCAACTCGGACCCGCCCGCCGGCGTCGTGGTCGCGGGCGCCGGCGCCGCCGAGCCGGGCTACTTCGACGGCCCGGTGGTGGGGCGCGGCCTCTCGGCCGCCTATCCGCAGGGCGCGTCCGAGCGGGTCCTCCGCGAGGGCGATCCCGTCCTCCTGGACTTCACGCTCGTCCACGGCGGCTACATCGTCGACGTGACGCGCACCGCGGCGTGCGGAGCGCTCGACCCGGACCTGGTCCGCGCCTTCGACGTGGCCCGCGCCATCGAGGCCGAGATCGCGCGGAACCTCCGGCCCGGCGTCCGGTGCGCGGAGCTGTGGGAGCACGCGCGCGCCATGGCGGAGCAGGCGCGGCTCGGCGACTTCTTCATGGGCCCGCCCGGCGATCAGGCCCGCTTCGTCGGCCACGGCGTCGGGCTCGAGCTCGACGAGCTGCCCGTCCTCGCTCCCTCGTCCCGCGGCCGGCTGGAGGCCGGCCAGACCGTGGCGGTGGAGCCCAAGTTCGTCTTCCCCGGCGCGGGCGCCGTGGGGATCGAGGATACCTTCGCCGTGGCGGACGGCGGCGGGGAGAAGCTCACCGCGGGCGCGCCGGACGAGATCCTGCGCGCGCCCTAGCAGGCTCCGCCGGGTCCGTCCTTCGGATCCGCCCCGTCCCGGGGGCGGTAGGGCACGCCTCAGGTGGGCACCCCGAGGCGCGGCAGGATCACGTACTGGAGCAGGACCCAGGCCCCGACGACGACGGCGAGGGTGAGGAGGTCGTTCATGCTCGAGGGCCTGGGCTGGTGCCGGAGAGGCTAGAGCGACTCGAGCACGCGGGCGAGCTTCTCCCGCACCTCGGCCGCGATGGGCTGGAGCTTCGGATCCGCGGCCGCGATGGTCTGCATCGGATCGACCGCGTTCACGGTGACGCCCCCGCCGTCCTCCTCCCAGACCGCGATGCTGCAGGGCAGGAGCGCGCCGATGCTCGGGTCCATCGTGAGCGCCTGGTGCGCGTACGTCGGGTTGCAGGCGCCGAGGATCTGGTAGCGGCGGAAGTCGACGCCGATCTTCTCCTTCAGCGTCTGCTTCACGTCGATGCGCGTGAGGACGCCGAAGCCCTCGGCCTTGAGGGCCTCGGGGACCTTGGCGAGCACGGCGTCGTAGGTGCCCTTCACCGTCTTCTTCATTCCGATCTGGGCCATGGCGTCACCTCGGCGAGTGAGAGCCCGCCTGCGCGGAAAGGGTGCGGCCCCTAGAGGCTGACCCGGAGGGCGAGGCCCACGTCCACCACCGGCGCCTTCACCCCGAAGGGCTGCGCGCCCAGCGCGCTCGCGATCTCCGGGGGAACGTCGAACGCGAACCGGAACTCGCCTCCATGGGCGCCGACGTGCCCCTGCACGAACGTCTCCACGCGCAGATAGGTGAGCACCAGGACGGAGTGATCGAGCCGGATCACGGCCGACTTGTCGCTGAGGTTCGCGAGGACCGACAGCGTGAAGCTCGTGTCGTTCCAGGAGCCGGGCGAAGGCAGGAGCACGAAGGCGCCGGCGTAGTGGCGGCCCAGGTGGAACGAGGTGAAGGCGGCGGGATCCTGCCGGACGAGGCTCGCCGTGGGCGGCGGGCCGGGGCTCACCTGGAGAAGCGGCGCGCCGAAGAACAGGAACGGGTAGACGTGGGGATCCTCGTATCCCGCGTCCTGGAAGAAGTACTCGGCGCCCACGGTCACCGCGTCCTCGTCCGAGTACTTGGCGACCCACGTGCCCCCGACGACGACCTGCGGAGAAAGGCGGTCGGGCTGCTCGAGGACGTACCGCCCCGCGTAGATGGGCGCGGCGGGATCCTGCAGCCGCCATCTTGCCCGCCCGGCCCCGAACGCCGCCTCCGCGTGCATATCGAAGTCCCAGACGCCGGCCGAGACGTCCACGCCGTAGCGGGTGCGGGCGCCCTTCCCGGCGAGCACGTCCGCGCCGATCTCGACCGTGCCGAGCACGATCTCGCCGCGGCCGCCCACGGGAACGCCCGCAGCGGTCCCCGCGGCGGTACCGCCGCCGTAGCGCGGGTCCTCGAGGAGGGCCACGCCGTACGCGTTCCACCCGCGCGCCTCCCAGGGGAGGTGCGCCTTCACCATCGTGACGCCGGTGCGTGCGTCGAACGGATCCAGCGGATTCCTCGGCTCGCGGTGAAGGAAGTCGCTGGGAGTCCAGAGGCGCCCCACGCCCCACTTGACGTGCTGCTTTCCAGCGGTGACGAACACCGTGCGCCCGACGTCGAAGTTCACCCATAGCTGATCGAGGTTGCCGCGTGGATTCGCCTGCGTCAGCCCCAGCTGCTGGACGACGCTCGGCGGCAGGCCCTGGAACGATGCCGCCCCGTCCAGCGTCGGGTCGTACGACAACCGCCCCAGCGCGAACGCCCGGACGCGATCGTTCGGCCGCGCGTCGAGGAAGACGTCGAGCAGGTTCGGCGACGCCAGCCGCCAGTCGCCCGGGCTCGCGTCCTGCTGGGCGACGAGCTGCGACCTGAGGTAGAGCATCCCGCCGACGCGGAGCGGATCCTCCTTCTCCCTCGTGATGATGCCCTGCGGCGGCGGCGGCACGGCGTTCGGCGAGCCGGTGGAGCCGAACATCTCCTGGTCGCGATCTCCCTTCGCGGGCTCGCCGGCCGATGCGCCCGACGGTGCCTCCTTGGGCGGCGCCGGAGGCTTCTCCTCCTTCGCCGGCGCGCCGAACAGCTCCTCCTCGGAAGGCCGCTGCTCCTGCGCCGCGGCGAGCGGCGCGGAGAGGGCGAGCGCCGCGAGCGCGGCCGCGAGGCGGATCACGTTCTCCCCCCTTCAGCGGCTCCGCGACTCGAGCCACGCCTTCGTGAACAGGTTCGCCTCGAGCGCCCTGAGGTCGATCTCCTTGATGAGGATGAGGGTCGAGTTCCCCTTCTCGATCTCGTCGAAGATGCGGATCTCCTCCGGGTACCAGACGTCCGCCTTCTTCGAGGGCGAGAAGATCTTCTTCCAGCGCGGCTGGTAGACGGTGCGCATGAGCCGGCCGGAGAGGGCGAGGTCCTGCCGCTTCAGGACGTTCGTGGTCGACCGGTCCACCCACATCCGCACGACCGGGTAGGCGACGTCCACGCCGGGCTTCACCGTGAGGAGGATCTTGTGGACGTCGTAGACGCCGAGCTTCTCGTCCGCCTCCCACTTCGCGTCGTACTCCTCGCGGATCTTCGACTCGTCGAGGTCGCCGCGGCGCGTGTTCGTGCCGCCGATGCGCTCGCGCTCGGTGCGCCGCTCCCAGCGGCCCACCGCGGGATCGTAGAGCCAGAGGTTCTTCTCGATGCGCAGGTACCCCTTCCCCGCCTCCGCCTTCGGCTTCGTGAAGAGGAACATCTGCTTGTCGTCCTGGTCCCGCCGGAAGACGAGGAGCTCGTAGACGACGTCGGTCTTCCCCTTCTCCTTCTGCTCCATGTAGCAGAGCGCCTTCCAGTCCCCCTGGTTGCGCTGCCGCTCATCGATCTCGCCGACCACCCGGGCGAGCTCGTCGTTCGTGAGCGCGGACGCGACGGGCGGCGCGGCGAGGAGGAGCGCCAGGGCGAGCGGGAGGGTCTTGGGCATGGGGATCATCCGACGTGGTGCATGGCCGTGATGGGCTTGAGGCGCGCCGCGCGGCGGGCGGGGAGGATCGAGGCCGCGATGGTGACGGCCGCGAGGAAGGCGGCGTTCGTGGCGATGGCGCGAGCGTCGAGGAGGAAGGTGAGCCGCTCCTGGGCGAGGAAGACCTGCGCCGCCTCCGGGAGGTGGATGCCGATCGCGTTCACCCCCGCGGCGAGCCCGACGGCGAGGAGCGCGCCGGCCGCCGTCCCGCCCACGCCGAGGAGCGCCGTCTCGAGCAGGATGAGCCAGCTCACCTTGCCGCGCTGCATGCCGATGGCGCGCAGGGTGCCGATCTCGCGGGTGCGCTCGCGGATGGCGATGGCGAGCGTGTTGAGGATGCCGATCACCACCACGACCATGAGGATGACGACGAGGAGCCCGGTGACCACCCGCAGCGCCAGGATGAACTGCTTGAACTGGCCCATCTCGTCGTCGGCCGTGGTCACGTCGAGCTTCTGGCCGGTCCAGTCCTCGCTCGGCACCGTCTGCATGAGCTTCATCCAGTACGGCTTCGCCTCCGGATCCATGACGCGCCAGCCTGCCGTCGCGAGCTCGGCCCGGAGCCGCGCGGCCACGGTGGGAGCGTCGGCGGGGTCCTTCAGGAAGAGGTGGATGGCCCCGGTGGCGGAGGGGTTCAGGCCGTAGAGCCTGCGCAGGGCGTCGGCCTGGATGAAGGCGGAGAAGGCGGAGAGGAGGCCCACGTTCTTCGCGATGGCGACGACGCGCACGTCGGCGGTGTTGTTCGTCCCGCGCGCGGTGGGAGCGGAGAGGGTGAGGACGTCGTTCACCCTCACCTTGAGCCGCTCGGCCTGGCCCTCGAAGAGGAGGACGGTGTCCGGCTGTCCGAGGTCCTCGAGGCGGCCCTCGGAGATGCGGAGCACGCGCTGGAAGGCGGGCTCGTGCGCGACGTCCACGCCGGCGAGCACGAGGTCCATGGACTTGTTCTCGGACACCGCCTTCGCCCAACCGCGGCCGCGCACGGTGACGTAGTCGATCTCCGGCACGCGCTTCTTCACCTCGGCGAGGACCTTCGGGTACTCGGAGACGAGCGGCGCGGTGGACGAGCTCGTGATCTTGAAGAACCCGCCCACGTTCACGTGGCCCGTCATGAGCGTGGTGGCGGACTCGGTCATGGCCGCCTCCATCCCGCTCGTGAGCGCGCCGAGGAGCACGAGGAGGCCCGTCACCGCCGCGAGCGCGCCCGCGAGGAAGAGGTTCCGCCGCGTGTGGGCGGCGAGGTTCCGCGCCGCGATCTGGAGGTCGACGCCGATCATCTAGTCGTCCGTGGCCATCGCCTCGACGGGCGTGACCTTCATGGCGATGTACGCCGGGTAGAGGGCCGAGAGGATCGCGACGAGGATCACGATCGCGAGCGAGGCGGCCACCGGCCCGCGGCCGAGCGTGGGGAAGAGCGCGGGACCGGAGAACACGAAGTAGAGGAGGTCCGTCACGGCGGGGATGCCGCCGGCGGCGCGGATCGCCGCCACCACGCCGCCGCCGAGCACGGCGCCGGCGAGCCCGAACACGATGCCCACCGCGGTGATCTCCACGAGGAGCATGGCGACGACGAAGCGCCGCTGCGTGCCGATGGCGCGCATCGTGCCGATCTCCTTCACGCGCTGGAGCGTCGCCATGACCATGGCGTTGTTGATGACGACGAGCGCGATGGCGAAGAAGATCACCACGGCAGTGAAGAGGACGAGGCGGAGCAGGGTCACGAACTGCCCCACCAGGCCCGAGGCCGACTGCCAGTCCACCACCTTGAGGCCGAGCCCGCTCC
>DATDDC010000004.1:0-4693 GCA_036523995.1 Anaeromyxobacter sp. | reverse complement strand
TCCGCCACGCGCCCGCCCATGAGCCCCGCCATGCGGTCGCGCAGCTCGCTCCGCGTGAGGAGGTAGCGATCCTCGAGCGGCAGCTGGAGCGTGTAGCCGAGGGCGCCGAGGCCGCGCGGGATGATGGAGACCTTGGAGACGCGGTCGGCATAGGGGAGCATCCAGGAGACGAGGGCGTGCCCGGCCTCGTGGAAGGCCACGATCTCCTTCTCGCGCTCGTTGATGCGCCGGCTCTTCTTCTCGAGCCCCGCCACGACGCGCTCGATGGCCTCCTCGAACTCGAAGCGCGTCACGTGGTTCTTGTTCCGACGCGCCGCGAGGAGCGCCGCCTCGTTCACGACGTTCGCGAGGTCGGCGCCGGCGAAGCCCGGCGTGCGGGCCGCGATGGCCCTGAGGTCGACGTCGGGCCCGAGCTTCACGTTCCGCGCGTGGATCCGGAGGATCTTCTCGCGGCCGCGCTTGTCGGGGCGGTCCACCAGCACCTGCCGGTCGAAGCGCCCGGGCCGGAGCAGCGCGGGGTCCAGGATCTCCGGGCGGTTCGTCGCGCCCATGATGATGAGGCCCGCGCGCGCGTCGAAGCCGTCCATCTCGGCGAGGAGCTGGTTCAGGGTCTGCTCGCGCTCGTCGTGCCCGCCCACGATGCCGGCGTTGCGCGACTTGCCGAGCGCGTCGAGCTCGTCGATGAAGACGATGCAGGGCGCCTTCTGCGTGGCCTGCTGGAAGAGGTCGCGCACGCGGGCGGCGCCCACGCCCACGAACATCTCCACGAACTCCGAGCCGGAGAGCGAGAAGAACGGCACGCCGGCCTCGCCCGCGGTGGCCCGGGCGAGGAGCGTCTTGCCGGTGCCGGGCGGCCCGACGAGGAGGACGCCCTTCGGGATGCGACCGCCGAGCCGGCGGTACTTCTCCGGCGTCTTCAGGAACTCGACGATCTCCTGCAGCTCCTCGACGGCCTCGTCGATCCCGGCGGCGTCCTCGAAGGACACGCCGGTGTCCGGCTCCATGTGGATGCGCGCCTTCGACTTGCCGAAGGCCATGACTCCGGGCGGCCCCTGCCCCATCTGCCCCGACATGCGGCGCATCACCCACGCCCAGAAGAGGAGGCCGATGGCGATGGGCGCGATCCAGACCCAGAACAGATCGCCCATGCCGCCCCCCGCCACGGCGTCGTACGAGACGCCCTTCTCCTCGATGAGCTTCACGAGGTCGTCGCCGCCGCCCGGGATGCGCGTCGCCAGGTAGGGGAGCGCCTGGCCGCCCTTGTCCCCCTCGGCCGCCTGGGCGTCGACCGGCTTCGGGAACCCGCGCACCCACTCCGGCCCGATGACGACCCGCTCGAACGTGCCCTGGCGGATCATGTCCTTGAACTGCGAGTAGGACACGCGCCGCACGCCCACGTCCTGGAAGGCGCGGAACAGGAACACGGCGAGCGCGATGAGGACGAGCCACGCCGCCGGAGACGCGAGCGGGACCCTGGGCTGCCCACCTCCCCGCGAACCGCGATCGCGCTGACCCTGCGCCTTCTTGTCGTTCGCGGACACGAGGGTCTCCCGCCCAGAGCAATGTGCTCATGGCCAGGGGGCGGGCAATCGTCCGGGTCGGATCGGGGCGACCCGGGCGGGCGTGCGAACGCCTCTTCCGCTCGACCCGCCCGGCGTCAAAGCCCGAGCAGCTTCGCGATGCTCTTCTCGTCCGCGGGCGGGAACTCGTACTGGTCGAGCTCTTCCGGGAGGACCCACCGGTGCGTGTGCACGCGGAGGTGCTGGATGGGACCCGATACGAGCCGGCAGCGGTACACGCAGAAGTCGATGTCGTACCCCTCGTACGCGTGCTCGACGTGGATGGCGCGATCGCCGACCTGCACCTCGATGCCCATCTCCTCGCGCAGCTCGCGGGCCAGGGCGGCCTGATCCGACTCGCCGGCCTCGACGCGCCCGCCGGGGAACTCCCAAAGGAGCGGCAGCGTCGCGGTGGGAGGCCGCTGCGTGATGAGGTAGCGGCCGTCCTTCTCGATCATGGCCCCGACGACCCGAATCTTCCGGCGCATGCTTTTCTCCCGGAGAAGCCCGCGAATCGTAGAATGGGCATGGCATGCCGTCCATCCGCTTCCTCGGAGCGGCCGGAACCGTGACGGGGTCGCGGTTCCTCGTCGAGTCCGGCGCCGCGCGCGTGCTCGTCGACGCGGGCCTCTTCCAGGGGCCGAAGGACCTGCGCCTCCGCAACCGGGCGCCCTGGCCCCTCCCGCCGTCGGACCTCTCCGCGGTGGTGCTCACGCACGCGCACATCGATCACACGGGCGCGCTGCCCCGCCTCGTCCGGGACGGCTTCCGGGGGCGCGCCTTCTGCACCCCCGCGACGCGCGACCTGTGCGGGCTCCTCCTGCCCGACTCGGGGAGGCTCCAGGAGGAGGAGGCCCACTACGCGAACCAGAAGGGGTACTCGCGCCACGCCCCCAACGCCGAGCCCCTCTACACCGAGGCCGACGCGCTCGCGTCGCTCCCCCGCCTCGATCCGGTCGCGTACGGGCAGGACCGCCAGGTGGCGGCGGGGGTCACCATCCGCTTCCACCGCGCGGGGCACATCCTCGGCAGCGCCCTCGTCGAGATGGCCCTCGCGGGCCCGCGCCCGGTGCGGATCCTCTTCAGCGGCGACCTGGGGCGATACGGGGCGCCCATCCTGCCCGATCCGGAGCCGGGGCTGGCGGCCGACGCGCTCGTGGTCGAGAGCACCTACGGCGGGAAGCGCCACCCGGCGACGCCTCCGCGCGACGCGCTGCGCGACGAGGTCCTGCGAGCCGCGAAGTCTGGCGGCGCGCTCCTCGTCCCCTCCTTCGCCATCGGCAGGACGCAGGAGATCCTGTTCACGCTGCGTGAGCTGGAGGAGGCGAAGGCCATCCCCGAGCTCCCCGTGTACGTGGACTCGCCCATGGCCGTGGACGCGACGCCGCTCTACCTCGCGCACCGCGAGGACCAGGACGAGGGGATGGCACGCCTCCTCGCCGCCGGCGCGGAGCCGCTCCGCACCGCGCGCCTCCGCTTCGCCCGGAGCCCCGAGCAGTCGAAGGCCATCAACGCCGACACCGGGCCGTGCCTCATCCTCTCCGCCTCGGGCATGGCGACGGGCGGCCGCATCCTCCACCACCTGGCGCGCAGGCTCCCGGACCCGCGCACGACGGTGCTCCTCGTCGGCTACCAGGCGGCGGGGACGCGCGGCTGGTCGCTCCAGAACGGCGCGGCCACCGTGCGCATCCACGGCGAGGATGTCGCGGTGAAGGCGCGGATCGCCTCCATCGGCGGCTTCTCCGCGCACGCCGACGAGGCGGAGATCGAGCGGTGGCTGGCGAGCTTCCCCTCTCCTCCGGCCCGCACGTTCCTCGTCCACGGCGAGGGTCCCGCCCTGGCCGCCGCCAAGGCGCGCATGGACGGCATGGGCTGGCCGGCGCACGCGCCCGCCCATCTCGAGAAGGTGGAGCTGTGACCCCCGCGGCGCGCACGGCCCTCGTCCTCTCCGGCGGCGGCGCCCGCGGCGCCTACGAGGCGGGCGTCCTCTCCTACGTCCGCGGCGAGCTCGCGCGGGAGCTGGGCGCGCAGCCGCGCCTCGACGTCGTCTGCGGCACGAGCATCGGCGCGGTCAACGCGAGCTTCCTCGCCTCCCTCGCCGACGATCCCGCCCGCCAGGGCGAGGCCCTCGTCGAGGCGTGGCGGTCGCTCCGGCTGGAGGAGGTCTTCCACTGGAGCGCGCTCCGCCTCGCGAGCCTTCCCCTCTACCTCTACCGCCAGCTGCGCGCCACGAAGCTCCGCCAGGTCTCCTGGCGCATCTCCGACTTCCTCTGGCCCGAGGCGCTCTCGCGCCTCGTGACCGAGCGGCTCGACTGGGCCCGGCTCCACCGGAACGTCCGCGAGGGCCACCTCGATGCGCTCACCGTCACCGCCACCGACCTCGGCACGGGCCGGGCCGTCGTCTTCGTGGAGAGCCGCTCGCCCTTGCCGCCGTGGAGCCGCGATCCGCTGGTGGAGGTGCGCGCCGGGGAGATCGACGCCCGGCACGCCCTCGCCTCGAGCGCCATCCCGCTCCTCTTCCGGCCGGTCCGCATCGGCAGCTCCTGGTTCGTGGACGGGAGCGTCCGGCAGAACGTGCCGCTCGCGCCGGCCATCCGCCTGGGCGCGGATCGCATCCTCGTGGTCGCGCTCCGGAACGAGAAGCGGGCGGAGGGCGCGCCGCAGGGGGACGGCGCGGAGCCGCCCAGCACCACCGCCCTCCTCGGCCGCATCCTGAACGCGCTCCTCCTCGACCGCACCGACTACGACCTCGACCGCCTGCGGCGCATCAACGCCATCCTGGGCGAGGGGGAGCGCACGTTCGGCCCCACCTTCGGCGCGTGCATGGAGGCCCTCGCCGGAACCGACGTGGCGGCGCCGCTCCGCCGCGTGAAGGACCTCGTCATCCGGCCCTCCCGCGACATCGGCCTCCTCGCGCGCGATCACGCCGAGCGCCGGGTGAGGCGGCTGCGGCGGGGGACGCTCGCCTCGCGCCTGCTCCGCCGCGCAGCCGCGGACGCCGACGCGGCCCGGGACGGCGCCGCCGACCTCGCGAGCTACCTGCTCTTCGACCGGGAGTTCGCGGACGAGCTCGTCGCGCTCGGCTGGGCGGACGCGCGCGCGATGCGCGCGGAGCTGACCGCCTTCTTCTCCGG
>DATDDC010000003.1:0-30005 GCA_036523995.1 Anaeromyxobacter sp. | reverse complement strand
GCGGGCGCCGAGCTGAAGCAGTTCTACCTCGCGATGGGCCGGCATGACATCGTCCTCGTCGCCGAGGCGCCGAACGACGAAACGGTCGCGAAGCTGCTCCTGCAGGTCGGCTCCCTCGGGAACGTCCGCACCGAGACGATGCGCGTCTTCACCGAGCCCGAGTTCCGGAAGATCGTCTCGTCGCTGAAATAGCAGGGCGCGGAGGGCCGCACGGCTGCGGCGATCGGGACATCGTCGTCTCGTTGCGTGAGGCTCAAAGAGCTCGAGCGGAAGCGCGGAGACCCCGACCGCTCCGAGCGATCGGGGCCTCCGGACTGGCTTGTAGAGCTGGCCGGGCCGCCTCAGTCGCGGCAGCAGAGCACGCCGCCGCGGTCGGCCGACGCCTTCGTCACGACGTAGGCCTCGCAGAGGCCGGGTCCGCCGTCGTCGCACGACCAGGGAGCGCCGAGCGCCGAGCAGGCGTTGTGCGAGAAGCGATCGAGGGGCGCGCCATCGACGACACCGTTGCTGCCGAAGTTTCCGCAGCCGAACACGTCGTTCGACGTGAAGGCCGTCTGCGCGCAGCCCGCGGTGCAGCTCGCGCTGTTGCAATCGGGATCGGTGCGCGTGCCGGTCGCGGCGACGCCGCAGCCGTTGCTCGACTGGCGCGTGGCGAAGAAGAGGAGCTCGGCGCCCGGGGCTGCCCCGGCGCAGCCGGTCGGCGAGTGCGCGGCGACGTCGGCGGCGGTGGCGCAGACGTGCCAGCCTGCGGCGCAGAGATCGGACACGTTGCAGCCCGCGCCTACCGGGTTCGGGGAGTCGTTTCCGGCGACGCGCCCGCACGCCGGAGTGGTGGTGACGAACGTCGGGATGTTGAGCCCGACCGCAGCGCACGCCGGCGCCACGCCCGGGTTGTCCACCAGGATGCCCGGCACGCTCCACCCGCCGCTGCAGCCGGCGATGTCCGGGTAGGTGGCGAGATCGGTGAATCCCTCCCGCGTTCCGTCGGAGCAGCCGGAGACGTTGCACGACACGTCGACCGTCGCCTCCGCGCACACGGCCTTCGACGGACGCCCGTCCGCGCCGCTCTGCCTCAGGCACACGCGCACGGTGTGCGCTCCCGCGGCGAGCGACACGGGCACGCTGTACGGAGCCGTCTTGATGCGCCCGGCGTGGGCGAAGGCCTCCGGCGCGATGAGGCCCGCGGCGACGGGCGCGCCGCCGTCGACGGACACGGTGATCTCCACGGAGTCGGTGGAGCCCGTGGTCGTGAGCACGCCCTCCAGCGTGGCGGTCGCGGAGCCGCCGGCGAGGCACTGGACGGCGGCATCGAGCGTGGTGGCGAGGCCGGTCCCGGAGTTTCCGGCCACCTGCGCGAAGGCGGTGCCGGCGAGGACGGATGCGACTGCGATTGCGATGAAGCTGCGACGCATGTGTGTTCCCCCAGTTCGACGTGGATGGGGCGAAAGGATGGCCAGCCCGCGAGTGAAGCTCACTCGCGGCCCCCCCCCGTTCGCAAGGCCCTCACGAAACGTGCGGCCGCACGCAGAGTACTTGCCCCGCGGTCGTACGCGAAGCGAATTCGACGTGACGCTCATCCTGGTTCCGCTGATCGCGCTCCGGCGGATGGGTCAGCGGCCGGCTCGGCGGGGTCACACCGCCAGCTCCGCGGCCCGCCTCCGCCGAAGGACGCGGACGATCGCGGGGACGGCGAGCGCCACGGCCGCCGCGAGGTACATCGTCCCGGCGATGGGGCGGAAGACCATCGGCGCGAGCGCGCCCTGGTTGATCATGAGCGACTCGCGTAGCGCGGTCTCCATCATGGGGCCGATCACGAGGGCCAGGACGAGCGGGGCGGGCTGGTAACCGAGGCCGCGCAGGACGAAGCCGACCACGCCGAACAGCGCGAGCACGTACAGGTCCACGTAGCTCGAGGAGACGCTGTACACGCCCACGAGGCACATGAGCGTGATGAGCGGGAGCAGCACCTTCCTCGGCACCTTGGTGATCATCGCGAAGAGCTGCACGAGCGGCAGGTTCAGGACGAGCAGCATCACGTTGCCGATGTACATGCTGGCGATGACGCCCCAGAAGAGCTGGGGGCGCTCGGCCATCATCATCGGGCCGGGCGTCACGCCGTGGAGCATGAGCGCCCCGACGACCACGGCCATGGCGGGCGTGAAGGGGACGCCGAGCGCGAGCAGCGGCACGTAGGCGCCGCCCACGGCGGCGTTGTTCGCGGACTCGGGGCCGGCGACCCCCTCGACGGCCCCCTCGCCGAACTCGTGCGGGCGCTTCGAGAGCTTCTTCTCGGTGAGGTACGAGACGAAGGTGGAGATCACCGGCGACGGTCCGGGCAGGAGGCCGATGAGGAAACCGATGAACGAGCCGCGGAAGATGGGCGCGACGGAGCGCCTCCACTCCTCGGCGTTCGGGAGGAGGTCGCGCATGCGGATGCGGATGAGCTCGCCTGCGGCCTCGCTCTCCCCCGCGGTCAGCATCACCTCGCCGATCCCGAAGAGCCCCATGGCCACGGGCAGGAAGTCGACGCCCTGGCCCAGCTCGCCGATGCCGAAGGTGAAGCGCGAGGTGCCGTGGAGCCGGTCGGTGCCGACGGTGGAGAGCGCCAGCCCGAGCAGCATCATGATGACGTTCTTCGTGAGCGAGCCGCCGCTCAGCCGGACCAGGAACAGGAGCCCGATGGCGCTCATGGCGAAGAACTCGGGCGGCCCGAACTTGAGGGCCGCGTCCGCCAGAAACGACGCCGCGAACATGAGCCCGACGATGCTGAGCGTCCCGGCCACGAACGAGCCGATGGCCGAGATGGTGAGCGCCGCGCCGCCGCGCCCCTTCTTCGCCATCTTGTAGCCGTCGATGCAGGTCACCACGGACGCGGCCTCGCCCGGGATGTTGAGCAGGATGGACGTCGTGGACCCGCCGTACATCGCGCCGTAGTAGATGCCGGCGAAGAAGATCATCGCCGTGGTCGCGTCCATGCGCAGCGTGTACGAGAGCAGGATGGCCATCGAGCCGAGCGGGCCGATGCCCGGCAGCACGCCCACGACGGTTCCGATGAGCGCGCCCACGAGCGCCCAGGCGAGGTTCGTGGGCGTGGCCGCGACCTGGAACCCCATCGCGAGCTGGTGGAGGACGCTCATCCGCCCGCGCCGAGCACGCTCAGGATGGACTGCTCCACCGCGCTCGAGGGCAGGACCACGCCCAGGAGGCCGGCGAACACCAGGAACGACACGAGCGTCGCGACGAGCGCCGTCGCGAACGACGTGGCGTTCCGCTTGAACCCGAGCAGCCGGAACAGCACGAACAGGACGACGAGCGTGGCGGCGAGGAAGCTCACCGTCCGCAGCAGCACTGGGTAGATGACGAGGCTCGCCGCCACGCCGGCGGGCTCGAGCCTCGCCCAGCCGCGGAGGGAGTCCTCGGCGGCAGGCGCGCGGAACGTTCGCCAGGCGTGAACGCCCACCACCGCGAGCAGCGCGACGGCGATCAGCGCCGGGAACTGCCCGGCGCCGGGCTCGGCGAGCGTTCCGACCTTGAGGGCCAGCGAGCCCGCCGCGTAGACGAGCGCGAAGACCAGGATGGCGGCGGCGACGATGCGCTCCTTCATGGCGCCTCGGGCGCGTTCCCCTCACCCCGACCTTCTCCCTCGCCGGGGAGAGGGACAGGACGGGAACGGGAGCGCCGTCAATTGCTCGCGAGGTTCATCTCCTTCACGATCTTCGCGAGCGACGCCTGCTTCTCGGCGAGGAACGCCTTGAACGCGTCTCCCTTCATGAACGTCGGGACCATGTTCACCGCCGCGCAGGCGGCCTTGAACTGCGGATCCGCCGACACCTGCTCGAGGCCCTGCGCCAGGGTGTCGATGATCTCCCTGGGCGTCCCCTTCGGCGCGAGGTAGCCGCGGTAGGAGCCCTCGACGAGGTCGATGCCCAGCTCCCTCAGCGTGGGGACGTCGGGGAGCGAGGCGAGCCGCTTCTCGGTGTACACGGCGAGGCCGCGCAGCTTCCCGCCCTGGATGAGGCCGGTCACGACGCCCACGTTGTTGGTGGAGACGTCCACGTGGCCGCCCGCCGCGGCCTGCCACGCCGGCGCGTCGCCGTCGAAGGGCACGAGGTTGAGCTTCACGCCCGCGAGCTTGGAGATCATGATGCCCGCGTACCAGTCGTCGCCGCCGTTCCCGGAGTGGGACATCTTCACCTGCCCGGGCGCCTTCTTCGCGGCCGCGACGAGGTCCGCGAACGTCTTGATCTTGCTGTCCGCGCCGGCGACCAGGATCCCCGGATCGAAGATCATGTTGGCGATGGGCTCGAAGTCGCTCATCGAGTAGCCGGCGTTCGAGTTCACGAGCGCGTTGAGCTGCGTCTTGGGCGTGAGGCAGGTGGTGAGGGTGTAGCCGTCTGGCGCCGTGAGCTTCCCCACCTCCTTCCACGCGATGGCGCCGTCCGCGCCGGGCTTGTAGACGTTCACGAACCGCTGCTTCAGCACCTTCTCGAGGAAGGGCTGCGTGACCTGGGCGAGCTGATCGCTCCCGCCGCCGGGCTTGAAGCCGTGGACCACGGTGACGGCGCGGGACGGATAGCTCCCGGCGGCGAGCGCGCCGCCCGCCATACCGGCGCCCGCGGCGAGCGCGGCGAAGAGCGACAGGACCGATCTCGACGTTCCTCTCATGGCGTCTCCTTCGCGACGGTGGTGCGGCCGGCGAGGAAGTCGAAGTCGCACCCCTCGTCCGCCTGCGTGACGTGCTGCTCGAAGAGCCGGGCGTAGCCCCGCTCCGATTCGGGCCTGGGGCGCCCCGGCGCGGTGGCGCGCGCGGCGAGCTCGGCCTCGGGAACGAGCAGGTCGATGCGCCGCGCCGGGACGTCGAGCCGGACGAGGTCGCCGGTGCGGACGAGCGCGAGCGGCCCGCCCGCCGCCGACTCCGGGGCGACGTGGAGCACGACCGTGCCGAAGGCCGTGCCGCTCATGCGCGCGTCGGAGATCCGCACCATGTCCTTCACGCCGCGGCGGAGGAGCTTCTTCGGGATGGGCAGGTAGCCCGCCTCCGGCATGCCCGGCGCTCCCCTCGGGCCGGCGTTCCGGAGGACCAGCGCGTCGCCGGGCGCCACGTCGAGGTCCGGGTCGTCGATGCGGCGGGAGAGGTCGGCGAGGTCCTCGAACACGACGGCGCGGCCGGTGTGCTGCATGAGCTCCGGCGAGGCCGCGGACTGCTTGATGACCGCGCCGCGCGGCGCGAGGTTTCCGCGCAGGACGGCGAGCGCGCCCTCCGGGGAGATGGGGCGGGCGCGCGGCCGCACGACGTCCTGGCCGGGGACGTCCTCCGCCGCGGCGATCGCGTCGGCCAGGGTGCCGCCGCTCACGGTGCGCGCGCCCGTCGCGAGCCGGTCCGCGATCTCCTTCATGAGGCGGGGGAGCCCTCCCGCGTCGTGGAAGTGCTGCATGTAGCGCGAGCCGGAGGGCTTCACGTCCACGAGCACCGGCACCTCGCGCCCGAGCCGGTCGAAGGCGTCGTGGTCGAGGGCGTGCCCGGCCCGGCCCGCGATGGCGGCGAGGTGGACGAGGCCGTTCGTCGAGCCGCCGATGGCGTGCAGCACGGCCGAGGCGTTCCGGATGGCGTCGGCCGTCACGATCTCCGCCGGGCGGGGGCCGCCGGCCCGGGCCAGCTCCGCCGCGCACCGGCCGGTGGCCTCGGCGAGGCGGCGTCGCTCGGCGGTGGTCGCGGGCGCGGTGCCGGCGAGCGGGAGCGAGAGCCCCATCGCCTCGGCGAGGCACGCCATGGTGCTCGCCGTGCCCATGACGGCGCAGGTCCCCACCGACGGGACGAGCCGCTCGTTCACCTGCTCGAGCTCGGCCTCCTCCATCTCGCCCGCGCGGTGCCTCGCCCAGAAGCGCCGGCAGTCCGTGCAGGCGCCGAGGGCCTCGCCGCGGTGATGCCCCGTCTGCATGGGGCCCACCGGCAGCACGACGGCAGGCACGTCGGCGGAGAGCGCCGCCATGATCTGGGCGGGGAGCGTCTTGTCGCAGCCGCCCACCAGCACGACGGCGTCCATGGGCTGCGCGCGGATCATCTCCTCCGTCTCCATCGCCATGAGGTTCCGCAGGAACATCGAGGTGGGATGGGCGAAGCTCTCGTGGAGCGAGATGGTGGGGAACACCATGGGCAGCGCCCCGGAGAGCAGGACGCCGCGCTTCACCGCCTCGACGAGGTCCGGCGCGTTCCCGTGGCAGGGGTTGTAGTCGCTCGCCGTGTTGGTGATGCCGACGATGGGCCGCTCGAGCGCGTCGTCCGAGTACCCCATGGCCTTGATGAAGGCCTTGCGCAGGAAGAGCGAGAAGGCCGGGTCGCCGTAGCTCGTCAGGTCCTTTCGCAGGCCGCCGGCCATGGCGCTAGATCCCCGTCCCGCCCGACTCGCGCCGGGGCCACGGCGTCTCGGGGACGGGCGTCACGGGCCCGCGCCCCTGGAACCAGGAGACGAGGTTGTCCACCACGAGCCGACCCATGCGGCCGCGGGTGTGGTGGGTGGCGGATCCGCAGTGCGGGATGAGCACGGCGTTGTCGAGCGCGACGAGCGCCTCGGGCACGTTCGGCTCGTCGGCGAACACGTCGAGCCCCGCCGCCAGGATGGTGCCCTGCTCGAGCGCGCGGACGAGGGCGTCCTGGTCCACCACCGAGCCGCGCGCCACGTTCACGAGGATGCCGCGCGGCCCGAGCGCCTCGAGCACCCGGGCGTCGACGAGGTGCCGCGTCTCCTTGCCGCCGGGGACGATGACGACGAGCGTGTCCACCTCGCGCGCCATGGAGAGGAGGTCCGGGTGGTGGCGGTAGGAGACGTCGGCGCGGGGCCGGCGCGAGTGATACACGACCGGCACGTCGAAGGCGGCGATGCGCCTCGCGATGCGCTGGCCGATGCGGCCCATGCCGACGAGGCCCACCGTCCGATCCCGGAGCGTGGGCCCGAGGGGGAACTGCGCCTCGCGCCAGCGCCCGGCCCGCAGGTACCGGTCCGCCTGGGGCAGGCGCCGCACGGTGGCGAGGAGGAGACCCACCGTGAAGTCGGCCACCTCGTCGTCCAGGACGTCGGGCGTGTTGGTCACGACGATGCCGCGCCGGATCGCGGCGGGGACGTCGATGGAGTCGTAGCCCACGCCGAAGTTGGCCACGATCTCCAGGGCGGGGAGCCGCTCGATGAGCGCGGCGTCGGTCCTCTCGCGCCCGCGCGTGGCGATGGCGCGGATGCGCGGTCCGTGCGCCGCCACGATCTCCGCGAGCGGCCTCGCGGAGGTGGGGTGCAGCCGGAACCCGTGCTCCTCGAGCAGCCGCTCGGGCTCCGGCATCATGTCCCCCATGGTGATGACGTCGACGCGCTCCGCCACGGCCTAGCCCTTCGCGCCGAGCTCGTGGTTCGCGAGCACCTCGAGCGCCCGCACCAGGGCGGAGTGGTCCCATTTCTTGCCGCCCCGGGCCGCGCAGGCGTTGAAGAGCTGCTGTGCGCTCGCCGTGTTCGGCAGGGCCATCCCCGCCTGCCGCGCGTTGGAGAGGGCCAGGTTCAGGTCCTTCTGGTGGAGCTCGATGCGGAAGCCGGGATCGAACGTGCGCTTCAGCATGCGCTCGCCGTGCACCTCGAGGACGCGCGAGGCGGCGAAGCCGCCCAGGAGCGCCTGGCGCACGCGCGCCGGATCCGCGCCCATCTTCGAGGCGAACACCAGCGCCTCCGCCACCGCCTCGATGTTGAGCGCCACGATGATCTGGTTCGCGACCTTGCAGGTCTGCCCGTCGCCGTTCCCGCCCACGAGCGTGATGTTCTTGCCCATGAGCTCGAAGAGCGGCTTCACCCGGTCGAAGGCCTCCTGCTTGCCGCCCACCATGATGGTGAGGGCGGCGTTCTTCGCGCCCAGCTCGCCGCCCGAGACGGGCGCGTCGAGGTAGAGGCAGCCCTTCTCCTCGATCCGCTTCGCGAACGCCTTCGTGTCGCTCGGGGAGATCGAGCTCATGTCGACGACGATCTTCCCGGCGGAGAGCCCCTCCGCCACGCCGCCCGGATCGAAGAGGACCTGGGCGACGTCCGGGGTGTCCGGCACCATGGTGATGACGACGTCGGACTTCTGCGCCACCTCCTTGCCGGAGGCGCAGGAGATCGCGCCCGCCTCGAGGAGCGGCTTCGGGACGCTCTTCCGCGCCCAGGTGTGGAGCGTGTGGCCGCCCTTCGAGAGATGGCCGGCCATGGGCAGGCCCATGATCCCGAGCCCGATGAATCCCACCTTCATGTCCGTCTCCTTTCCGGTGTCGATGCCGGTGCGGCTCAGGGTACGAGGCTGGGGCGCTTCGCGTCGAACCTCCAGCCGGGTACGAGGTACTGCATGGCGACGGCGTCGTCGCGCGCCCCCAGGCCGTGCTGCTGGTAGAGCCGGTGGGCCTTCTCCACCTCGGCCAGGTCCAGCTCCACGCCGAGCCCGGGCCGGTCGGGGACCTGCACGGCGCCGCCGCGGATGCGCAGGGGTTCCCTCGTGAGCCGCTGCCCGTCCTGCCAGATCCAGTGCGTGTCGAGGGCGGTGATGCGACCCGGCGCCGCGGCCCCGACCTGCACGAACATCGCGAGCGAGACGTCGAAGTGGTTGTTCGAGTGCGAGCCCCAGGTGAGCCCGCGGTCGCGGCACGTCTGCGCCACGCGCACCGAGCCCTGCATCGTCCAGAAGTGCGGGTCCGCGAGGGGGATGTCGATCGCCCCGAGCTGGAGGGCGTGGCCGAGCTGCCGCCAGTCGGTGGCGATCATGTTCGTGGCGGTGGGGAGGCCGGTGGCGCGGCGGAACTCGGCCATGATCTCCCGGCCCGAGTAGCCCTCCTCCGCGCCGCAGGGATCCTCGGCATAGGCGAGGACGCCGTGCGCGCCCCGGCAGAGCCGGATCGCCTCCTCGAGCGACCAGGCGCCGTTGGGATCGAGCGTGATGCGCGCGCGGGGGAAGCGCTTCGCGAGCGCCGTCACGGCCTCCATCTCCTCCTCGCCGCGCAGGACGCCGCCCTTGAGCTTGAAGTCCTCGAAGCCGTACCGCTCCTGCGCCGCCTCGGCGAGCGCCACCATCGCCTCGGCCGTGAGCGTCTCCTCGTGGCGGAGCCGGAGCCACGCCTCGGTCGCGTCCGGCTCGCTCGCGTAGGGCAGGGGAGTCTTGCGGCGATCGCCCACGTAGAAGAGGTAGCCGAGCATCGGCACCGAGCTCCGCTGCTGGCCCTCCCCGAGGAGCGCCGCCACGGGCACGCCGAGGAGCTGGCCCAGGAGATCGAGCAGCGCCGCCTCGAGCGCCGTCACGGCGTGGACGGTGACGCGCTGGTCGAAGGTCTGCTGGCCGCGGCCCCCCGCGTCGCGATCGGCGAAGCGCTGCCGCACGGCGGTGAGGACGTCCTGGAAGGCGCCGATGGAGAAGCCCACCACGAGGTCGCGCGCGTCCTCGAGCGTCTTGCGGATGCGCTCGCCGCCGGGGACCTCGCCGACGCCCGTGCGGCCCGCCTCGTCCTTCAGGAGGACGAGGTTTCGCGTGAAGAACGGCGCGTGGGCGCCGCTCAGGTTGAGGAGCATGCTGTCGCGCCCCGCCACGGGGACGACGCGCATCTCCGTGACGCGCGGCGCGCCGGAGGGTCCGCTCCGGCCCGTGGCCTCGCCCGCTCCCGCGCCCGCTTCCGTCATGGCCCCGCGCCCTCCCATGCGTTCGCGAGCCGCCCCGCCCCGTCGAAGCGCATCGCCTGCGGCTCGCCCAGGACCGCGACGTCCGGGTTCGCGCGCGCCTCCTCGAGGAGCGCCTCGGAGATCCACATGTCCCCGAGGTGCAGCGTGTTCCGCACGCGCACGAGCCGCGCCCGGGCGCGATCGGCCGCGCCGCAGGTCTTCACGGCCGCCTGGATGGCCTCCTTCTCGGTGGCGAGCGTGGCCGGGATGCGCACCGGGACCACCACCGTGGAGGTGAGCGAGTTCGCGTACATGGCGTCGAGGTCGAGCCGGTCCACGAGCCTGCGGGTGGTGAAGTCGGCGAGCCCGATCCCGAGGCCGTTCCCGTGGGTCGCGTCGGTGAGGTCGAGCACGACGAGCTTCTCGATCCGTGGCCCGCCCGAGGCGTAGGGCGTCGTGTAGCGGCCGGTGATGTTCGGATCCATGCCCGTGCCCGAGTACTCCTTCCCGATCCGGTCCACGACGAGCACGTCCATGGGATCGAAGGGGATGCGCGGCATGTTGGCCCTGGCGAGGGCGAGCAGCTCGCGGTCGCGCGCGACCATCTCGCGCGCCGGGACCGCGGCGATCTTCATGGGCCGGTCCTGCGGGTTCTCCACCACGCCGACGCCGAACAGGATGCGCGTCCTCGCCAGCGCCACCTCCGCCATGGCCACGATGTGCTCGGCCATGTGGGCGAAGCCGAGGGCGTGGCAGGAGTCCGCGCCCTTCTGCTTCCCCAGGCCGATGGCGATCATCTTCACGAGCCCGCTCTCGACCGCGCCGCGGAACGAGGTGTGGGGCTTCACCCGGTTCACCACGACGATGCCGTCCGCCTCGTGCGCGTGGCGGTCCTGGAGCACGGGGAGCCCGTTGGCGAGCCGGCCGACCTCGACCACCTCCATGGAGGAGCGGATCTCGCAGCCCGCGCTCTGCTCGGTGACGCCGAGGCGCGCGAGCACCTGCACCTGACCGGCCGCCGTCGCGCCCCCGTGGCTCCCCATGGCGGGCACGAGGAACGGGGATGCGCCGCGCGCCCTGAGCTCGGCCACCACCGCCGCCGTGAGCTCCGCGACGCGGGCCACCCCGCGGCTCCCCACGCCGACCGCGATGCGCATCCCGGGCCGGACCGTGTCCCCGGTCCCGGGGCGGGCGAGCTCCTCGTGCACGGCGGCGCGGAGGTCCTCGACCTCGGGGGCGGAGAAGCGCTGCCGCACCGGCGCGATGCGCGGCAGCGGCACGTCACGCAGCAGGTCCTGGACGATGCCCATGCGCTCCGCTCCCCGAGGCTCCGGTCGCCGCCGCCCCTACTTGGTGTCGATGTCGAGCGTCTTGAGCAGCGACCCGAACTGGTCGTAGGCGCCCTTGAACCACACCCTGTACTCGTCGGCGCCCTGGTAGTTCACGGGCTGTCCGATGTCCCTCATGATGCGCACGAAGTCCGGGTCCTCGGAGATCTCCTTGAACTTCTTCTCGAGGTACGCGACCACCGGCTTCGGCGTGCCCTTCGGCACGGCGACGCCCTTCACGGACCCCGCGGTGACGACGTCGTAGCCGGCCTCGCGGAAGGTGGGCACGTCCGGGAGCACCGGATCGCGCTTCTCCAGCGCGACGGCGAGCGGCCGGAGGCGGCCCGCCTTGATGTGCGTGAGGACCTCGCTCGGATGTCCGCCGCCGAGGTCGGTGTGGCCGCCGACGAGCCGCGTGACCGCGTCCGAGCCGCCGGACCCGGGGACGGAGATGATCCGGATGCCGGCGGCCTTGGCGAAGAGCTGGAAGGTGATGTCCACCGAGGCGCCCTTCGTGGACACCGCCGCGGTGAGCGAGCCCTTCTCCTTCCCGGCCTTCACGAGGTCCGCGAGCGTCTTGTACGGCGAGCCGGACGGCACCGCCAGGACGACGGAGTGGACCGAGAGCCGGCACACCGTCTCGAAGTCCTTGAGGACGTCGTAGGGGAGCTGCCGCTGGAAGGGCACGACCGTGTCCTCGCCGCCGCCGTAGCCGAAGAGGAGCGTGTAGCCGTCGGGCGCCGCCCTGGCCACGTCGAGGCGGCCGGGGATGGCGCCGCCGCCCGCCTTGTTCACCACGATGAGCGGCTGCGGCAGGTGCTTCGGCGCGACCTGGGCCACCGCGCGGGCGAGCAGGTCCGTCGAGCCGCCGGCGGAGTAGGGGACCACGAGCTGGATGGGCTTCGCCGGGTAGTCCGCCGCCGCGGCGCGCGAGGCGAGGCCCAGCGCGGCGAGCACGGCGATCACGACACCCCACGTCTTCGTTCTCATGTCGAGCTCTCCTTCGTCGTCGATGTCCATCGAGGTCATCCGCATCTTGCTCCGCCGCGGGCCGCCCCGGCCCGCTCACTTCGCCGCACCCCGCTACGCCGCCGCCGCCGCCATCCTGCGCCGCCTCCTGCGACCGGCCCACCCGTTGTAAGCGACGAACAGGATCGCGATCGCCATGAGCGCGCCGGAGATGGGGCGGCTGAAGAAGATGCCCGCCGTGCCGCGGCTCATGAGGAGCGCCTGCCGCAGCGAGCGCTCCATGATCGGCCCGAGCACGAAGGCGAGGAGCAGCGGGCCGAGGTCGAACTTCAGCTTGCGCGCGAGGTACCCGAAGATCCCCATCGCGAGCATCACCCACATGTCGAAGACGCTGTTGTCCACGCTGTACACGCCGACGAGCGTGAGGACCATGATCATCGGCGCCATGAACGCGTACGGCACGCGCAGGAGCTGGACCCACATCCCCACGAGCGGGAGGTTCAGCACGAGCAGCATCACGTTGCCGAGGTACATGGAGGCCACGACGCCCCAGAACACGTCGCCGTGCTCCTTGAGCAGGAAGGGGCCCGGCGTGATGCCGTGGATGAGCAGCGCGGCGAAGATCATCGCGGTGGAGGCGTTCCCCGGGATGCCGAGGGTGAGGAGCGGGATGAAGGACGACGACGCGGCCGCGTTGTTGGCGGACTCCGGGCCGGCGACGCCCTCGATGGCGCCCTGGCCGAACTCCTCGGGGTGCTTCGAGGACTTCTTCTCCACGGCGTAGGAGACGAGCGAGGCGAGCACCGCGCCGCCGCCCGGCAGGATGCCGATGACGAAGCCGATCACCGAGCCGCGCACCATGGCCCAGGCGCTCTGCGCCAGGTCGCGCAGCGTGGGGAAGACGTTGCCGATCTTCGTCGTGAGGATCGTGCCGGCCTCGGCCTCGTCGAGGCTGTAGAGGATCTCGCCCACGCCGAAGAGGCCCATGGCCACGGTGGTGAAGTCGATGTTGCTCTGGAGGTCGGGCACGCCGAAAGCGAAGCGGACCGCGCCGGAGATGGGATCGAGTCCGATGCAGCCGAGGAGCAGGCCCATCGTCGCCATGATGAAGCCCTTCACCGGCGACTCGCCGGTGAGATAGGTGGCGAGGAGCAGGCCGAGGAGCGTGAGGGAGAAGTACTCGGGCGGCCCGAACTTGAGCGCCGCCTCGGCGAGCGGCGGCGCCACCGCGGTGAGGCCGAGGACGCCCACGGTGCCCGCGATGAAGGAGCCGATGGCGGCGACGCCCAGCGCCGCGCCCGCGCGCCCCTTCTTCGCCATCTGGTAGCCGTCGATGCAGGTGACGACGGAGGCGGCCTCGCCGGGGATCTTGAGCAGGATCGACGTCGTCGAGCCCCCGTACATCGCCCCGTAGAAGATGCCCGACATGAGGATGATGGACGTGACCGGCGAGCCCATCTTGAGGCTCACCGGGAGGAGGAGCGCGATCGTGGCCGCCGGGCCGAGGCCGGGGAGCACGCCCACGGCGGTGCCGAGCAGCGCGCCGATGAGGCACCAGAGCAGGTTCACCGGGCTGAGCGCGATGTGGAAGCCGTTCAGCAGTCCCGCGAAGTCGAACATGCGCGCGCGTTCCTCGCCGTCCGGCGATCAGAAGAGGAGGCCCCGCGGGAACGGGGTGAGGAGGAGCTTCGCGAAGACGACGTACACCGCCGCGCCGGTGAGCGCGCCGGCGATGGCCGCCACGACGAAGCGCTTCTTCCCCACGAGCCAGAGCCAGCCCGCGACCAGCACCGTCACGCTGGTGATGGCGCCGATGTCGTCGAAGACGACGATGAAGACGGCGGTGATGGCGACGGCGACGAGCGGTTGCACCCACGCCCTCGGCTGCCAGAAGCGCACGCGCTGCTCGTCGCGGACCCGGTTCTGGAAGAAGAGGACGGCGGAGAGGATGGCGAGGACGATGCCGAGCCCGAGGGGCATGAAGCCCGAGCCCGGCTGCCCGTGGTCGAGCACGCGCAGGACCCGGATCGACTGGTAGAGGACGACGCCCGAGACGAGCAGGAAGAAGACCGCGCAGAGCCGCTGCCAGGATCTCATGCGCGAGCCTTCTCCGGCCGCGACTTCTCCCGGATCGCCGAGATCGTCGTGGAGGGCGTGATGGCCTCGGGATCCACCCGCAGCTCGATGAGCGAGGGCCCCTTCGCCGCCAGCGCCCGCTCCAGCGCGGGGGCGAACTGCGAGGTCTCCTCCACCACCTCGCCCTGCGCGCCGAAGGCGCGCGCGAAGGCCGCGAAGTCCGGGTTCCGCAGCTCCGTCCCCACCACGCGCCCCGGGTAGCGGCGCTCCTGGTGCATGCGGATCGTGCCGTACATGCCGTTGTTCACCACGATGAAGACGACCCCGAGGCCGTACTGGACGGCGGTGGCGAGCTCCTGGCCGTACATGAGGAAGCAGCCGTCGCCGTTCCAGGAGACGACCACGCGGTCCGGGTGTACGGCCTTCGCGGCGATGGCGGCGGGGACGCCGTAGCCCATGGCCCCGCTCGTCGGCGCGACCTGGGTGCGGAAGCGCGCGTAGCGGTGGAAGCGGTGCAGCCAGAGCGTGTAGTTGCCCGCGCCGTTCGTCACGATGGCGTCCTCGGGCAGCCGCCGCTCCAGCGCGTCCATCACGTCCCACATCTGCAGGCGCCCGGGCACCGGCACCCGCGCCACCCAGTCCGCGTGATCGGCGCCGGCGGCGCGCGTCCACGCGCCCCAGGGGCGCTCCGCCACGGCGGCGAGCGACGCGAGGCCGGCGGCGAGCTCGGGCATGCCCGAGACGATGGCGAGGTCGGGCTGGTACACGCGGCCGAGCTCGTCCGCGCCCTGGTGGACGTGCACGAGCCGCTGCTTCGGGCGTGGCACCGAGAGGAGCTTGTAGCCGCTCGTGGTGATCTCGCCGAGCCGCGGCCCGAGGACGAGGAGGAGGTCCGCGTCCTGGATCCGCTGCGCGAGGCGCGGGTTCACCCCCAGGCCGACGTCGCCGGCGTAGCGCTCGTCGCGGTTGTCGAAGAGGTCCTGGAAGCGGTAGGCGCATGCGACGGGCAGGTCGTTCGCGGCGGCGAAGCGCGCGAGCCGAGCGCACGCCTCGGCGTTCCAGCCGCTCCCGCCCAGGAGGACCAGCGGGCGCTGCGCCTGCGCGAGCATCCCCCGCAGGGCGGCCAGGTCCTCGGCGCCGGGGTGCGCGCGCACGGGGCGGGCGGCCTGGGCGGGCGCGGCGGCGGTGGTCGCCTCGGAGAGCATGTCCTCCGGTAGCGCGAGCACCACGGGCCCGGGCCGGCCGGAGATCGCGGTCTGGAACGCGCGCGTGACGAGCTCGGGAATGCGATCGGCGTCGTCGATCTGCGCCGCCCACTTCGCCATCGAGGCGAAGACGCGGCGGACGTCCAGCTCCTGGAACGCCTCGCGCTCCGCCATGCCGCGCGCGACCTGGCCCACGAGGAGGACGAGCGGCGTCGAGTCCTGCTGCGCGGTGTGCACGCCCACGCTGCCGTGCGTGGCGCCGGGGCCGCGCGTGACGAGGCATACGCCCGGCCGGCCGGTCAGCTTTCCGTACGCCTCCGCCGCGTTCGCCGCGGCGCCCTCGTGGCGGCACACGTACAGGCGGATGGCGTCGCGCGCGTCGTGGAGCGCGTCGAGGACGGGCAGGTAGCTCTCGCCGGGGACGCAGAAGACCCTGTCCACGCCGTTCACGCGCAGCGTATCCACGAGGAGCTGCCCGCCGGTTCGCGTCGCCCGCGCCGCGTCGCTCGCCATGGGCGCCTCCCTAGCCGCGGCCGACGAAGGGCATCTTCGTCGCCATGATGGTCATGAACTGCACGTTCACGTCGAGCGGGAGGCTCGCCATGTGGAGCACGGCGCGCGCGACGTGCGCGACGTCCATGGTCGGCTCGGGCCGCACCGTCCCGTCCGCCTGGGGCACGCCTTTCTGCATGCGCGCGGTGAGATCGGTGAGGGCGTTCCCGATGTCGATCTGCCCGCAGGCGATGTCCCACCTCCTCCCGTCGAGCGAGGTGCACTTGGTGAGGCCGGTGATGGCGTGCTTCGTCGAGGTGTACGGAGTGGAGTTCGGGCGCGGCGCGTGGGCCGAGATGGAGCCGTTGTTGATGATGCGGCCGCCGCGGGGATCCTGCTCCTTCATGAGCCTGAAGGCGGCCTGGGTGCAGAGGAACGCGCCGGTGAGGTTCACGTCGACGACGCCTTTCCACTGCTCGAACGTGAGCTCGTCGATCGGCACCGCCGGGGCGCCCGAGCCCGCGTTGTTGAAGAGGACGTCGAGCCGGCCGAAGCGCTCCTTCACCGCGCGGAAGAGGGCTCCCACCGACTCGGGTTGCGTGACGTCCGTGGCGATGGGGAGGGCGCGCGGTCCCGCGCCCGACGCGGCGGCGGTGGCCTCGAGCGCCCCCGCCCGGCGGCCCGCCAGGGCCACCGACCACCCGTCCGCGAGGAAGGCCAGCGCGACCGCCTTGCCGATTCCGCTGCCCGCGCCCGTCACCAGGGCGACCTTCGTCAGCCCGCTCGCGCTCATGTGGTCCCTCTCTCCAGGATCGTGAAGCCGACGTCCAGGCTGCGGGATCGCCTCGACTCCGGGCGGCCCCGGAGGCGTGCCAGGAGCATGCGCGCCGCCTCGCGCCCGATGCGCGCGCCGTCGACCGCCACGGTCGTGAGCGGCGGGTGCGTGTGCGCCGAGATGGCCGCGTTCCCGAACCCCATCACCGCGAGCCGCTCCGGCACCGGGACGCGCCGCGCGGCCGCCTCGAAGAGGACGCCCATGGCGAGCTGATCCGAGCTGCAGAACACGGCGTCGAGCTTCCGCGCCGCCTCGAGCAGGCGCGCCAGCGCCCCGCGCCCGTCGCCCGCGGAGGACGGGGCGCGCACCACCACCTCGCCGGCGAGCCGCACCCGGCGCTCCTCGAGGAGGCGGAGGAACGCGGCGCGCCGCGCCTGCGCCCGCGAGTCGTCGGCCATGACGAGGGCAGGGTACCTCCGCCCGCGGTCGAGCAGCCATTCCGCCGCGGCGCGGCCCACCTTCTCGTTCGAGAAGCCCACGAGCATGTCGATGGGCCGGGGCCCGAGGTCCCACGTCTCCACCACCGGGATGCGCGAGCGGAGGAGCCGGCGGCGCAGCTCGGGGGAGTGCTCGACGCCGGTGAGCACGATCCCGTCCGGCCGCCGCCCCAGGATCGCGTCCACGAGCTCGTCCTCCCGCGAGGCGGCGTAGTCGCTGAGGCCGAGGAAGAGCTGGTAGCCCGACGCGTGCAGCTCGGCCTGGAGCGTGTGCACGAGCTCCGCGAAGGTGGGGTTGAGCGTGCTCGGGACGACGGCCAGGACGAGGAAGCTCCGCCTCGAGGACAGGCCGCCCGCGAGCCGGTTCGGCACGTAGGCGAGCTTCCGCGCAGCCTCGCGCACCCGCGCCGCGGTCTCGGGAGCGACGAGCTGCGGCCGGTGGAGCGCGCGCGACGCCGTCATGGCGGACACGCCCGCCTCCCTGCCGACGTCGAGCAGGGTGGCGTCGCGCCACGCCTGGCGCGGCGCCGCCCGGAGCCGCCTCGCTCGCCTCGCGCGATCCATGCCGTCCCGTCCGCCCGCCCGCTACCTCGCGCCCGCGTACCTCGCGGCGAGCGCCTCGCTCTGCCGCGCGAGGAGGCCGACGTCGCTCCCCACGGCCACGAACGTCGCGCCGAGCTCGAGCCAGTGCCGCGCATCGGCCTCGATGGGCGCGAGGATGCCGGCGACCTTGCCCGCCTTCCGGATGCGGCGGATGGCGTCGTCGATGGCGGCCCTCACCTCCGGGTGGGCGGGGCTGCCGAGGTGGCCGAAGTCGGCGGCGAGGTCGCTCGGCCCGATGAAGAGCCCGTCCACGCCGGGGACGGCCGCGATGGCCTCCAGGCTCTCGAGGGCGCGGCGCGTCTCGATCTGGACCTGCACGCAGATCTGCTCGTTCGCGAGGCGGTGATAGTCCTTCACGCGCCCGAAGCGGTTGGCGCGGATGGTGACCGCCACGCCGCGGATCCCCTCGGGCGGGTAGCGGGTCGCCGCCACGGCGCGGCGCGCCTCCTCCGCGTCCTGCACCATGGGCACGAGGAAGCTCTGCACGCCGATGTCGAGGAAGCGCTTCAGGAGCACCGCGTCGTTCCAGGCGGGGCGGACCACGGCGCTGGCGGTGCCGCCCGCCATGGCCTGGAGCTGCTGGTGGACCACCGGGACGTCCGCCGGCGCGTGCTCCGTGTCGAGGAGAAGCCAGTCGAACCCGGCGCCGGCGAGGACCTCCACCGTGTTGTGCGTGGGGAAGGCGCTCCACAGGCCGATCTGGGGCCGCCCTTCGAGCAGGGCGCGCTTGAGGGCGTTCACGGGCATGTCCATGGGTCGGGTTCTCCGGGCCGGGGAGGTTATGATAACGTTAACATCGGCCGGGGCGCGGCGTAAACCGCCCGCCCGGCCGCCCGAGCGCCGATGATCGATCTCAGCCACAAGCAGCTCTGCGGGCCCTTCATCCGCCTGCACCCGAAGGACAACGTCGTCGTGGCCCGCCGCGACGTGCCCGCCGGCACCCCGGTCGCGGAGGAGGGGTTCGTCACGGCGAGCGCCATCCCCGCCGGGCACAAGGCCGCGGCGGCGCGCATCCCGAAGGGCGCGCCGGTCCGGAAGTACGCCGAGGTGATCGGCTTCGCGGCGGCGGACATCGCCCCGGGCGCCCACGTCCACAGCCACAACATCGCCTTCGAGGAGTTCGAGCGCGACTACGCCTTCGGCCGCGACTACGCGCCGGTGGACCTCCTGCCCGAGGGCCGCCGCGCGACGTTCCAGGGCATCGTCCGCGAGGACGGCCGGGTCGCGACCCGCAACTACATCGGCGTCGTCTCGACGGTGAACTGCTCGGCGACGGTGGTGCGGCGCATCGCCGGGTGGTTCACGCCGGAGCGCCTCGCCGATTTCCCGAACGTGGACGGCGTCGCCGCCTTCAGCCACCCGCTCGGCTGCGGCATGGAGATGACCGGCGAGCCCATGGCGCTCCTGCGCCGCACGCTCGGCGGCTACGCCCGCCACGCCAACCTCGCGGCCGTGCTCGTCGTGGGGCTGGGCTGCGAGCGCAACGAGATGGGCGGCTTCTGCGCGGCGGAGCGGCTCGTCGTCGGGCCGCGCATGCGCACGTTCGTCATGCAGGAGGAGGGCGGAACGCGCAGGACCATCGAGGCCGGCGTCGCGGCCGTGAAGGAGCTCCTGGCCGAGGCGAACCGCGTCTCGCGCCGGCCGGTCCCGGCGAGCCACCTCACGGTCGGGCTCCAGTGCGGCGGCTCGGACGCGTTCTCGTCGATCACCGCGAACCCGGCGCTCGGCGCGGCCGTGGACGTCCTCGTCCGCCACGGCGGGACGGTCATTCTGTCCGAGACGCCCGAGATCTACGGCGTCGAGCACACGCTCACGCGGCGCGCGGCGAGCCGCGAGGTGGGCGAGAAGCTCGTCGAGCGCATCCGCTGGTGGAAGGACGTCTACGCCGCGGGCCGCGATGTGCAGATCAACGGCCGGGTGAGCCCGGGGAACCAGGCCGGCGGGCTCGCCAACATCTTCGAGAAGTCGCTCGGCTCCTCCATGAAGGGCGGCACCGGGCCGCTCATGGAGGTCTACCGCTACGCCGAGCCCGTCACCGCCAGGGGGTTCGTGTTCATGGACACCCCCGGCTACGACCCGGTCTCGGCCACCGGCCAGATCGCCGGCGGCGCGAACCTCGTCGCCTTCACCACGGGTCGAGGCTCCGCGTTCGGCACGAAGCCGGTGCCTACCCTGAAGCTCGCCACGAACACGCCCATGTTCCGCCGCCTCGAGGAGGACATGGACGTGAACTGCGGCGAGGTGCTCGACGGGACGCTCTCCATCGAGGAGATGGGCGCCCGCATCTTCGAGCAGATGCTCCGCACGGCCTCGGGCGAGAAGACGAAGAGCGAGCTCCTCGGCATGGGCGATCACGAGTTCGTGCCCTGGCAGATCGGCATCGTGGGCTAGGCGAGGGCGCGCATGAGCGACCCCGCCGCCGGCGAGATGGTGACCCGCGTGCCCGTCGAGGCGATCGAGCGGCAGATCGCAGCCGTCCTCTCGGCCTGGGGCATGGAGCCGCACCTCGTGCGGACGACCGTCGACGCGATGGCGTACTGCGACCGCGCCGGCATCGACTCGCACGGCATCTCGATGCTGACGATGTACGAGGAGGGCTTCCGGAAGGGGAAGCTCCGGGTGCGGGCGCGGCCGCGCGTCGTGCGCGAGACGCCGGTGACGGCGCTCGTGGACGCGGGCGCGGGCCTGGGCCATCCCGCGGCGGTCCACGCCATGGAGCTCGCCATCGGGAAGGCGCTCGCCATGGGCGTGGGCGTCGTCTCGGTCTTCAACTCGCACCACTTCGGCGCCGCGGGCTACTACGCCTCGCTCGCCCCTGCGAAGGGGCTCGTCGGCCTCGTCACGAGCTCGACGCGCGACTTCAAGGTGATCCCGACGCGGAGCGCGGTCCCCATGCTCGGGACGAACCCCATCGCCTTCGCCGCGCCGGCGGGCCGGAACCGCCCCTTCGTGCTCGACATGTCCACGAGCACGGCGGCGGCGAACAAGGTGAAGGTCCACGACTACCACCGCCGCACCCTGCCGCGCGGCTGGGTGGTGGACGAGCGCGGCGAGCCCGTGACCGACCCGGCGCTCGCGATGGAGTACGCCTGGCGGAGCGCCGCCGGCGGGCTCACGCCGCTGGGCGGCTCGCCGGAGGGCGCGAGCCACAAGGGCTACGGCCTCTCCGTGTTGGTTCAGCTCCTTTCGTCCGCCCTCTCCGGCGGCTCCTTCTCCCCGATCCGGAGCCGCACGCAGAAGGGGAGCGACCCGGACAACGTCGGCCACTTCCTCCTCGCGCTCGACCCGAGGGCCTTCCGCCCCCGGGGCGCCTTCGAGGCGGACGTCGACGCCGTCGTGGACGAGCTGCACGCCGCACGGCCCGTGGACCCTGCGCTGCCGGTCCTCGTCGCGGGCGATCCGGAGGAGGAAGCCCGCGCGGAGCGCGCGCGGGCGGGGGTGCCGATCCCGGGAGCGCTCGCAGAGAAGATCCGCGGCGTGTGCGAGCGCTCCGGGGCGCCGTTCCTCCTCGGGTGATCGCGGCTCGAGCAGCCGGGCGCCGCCTCGCGAGCGCGCGGCCGGGACTCCCGAGGTATAGTCCGCCGCGCCGTGGCTCACGCGCTCAGGTACCTGCTCGGGCCGGACGCGACCCTGCGGGACGCGCTCCTCGCGCTCGTCGACGTGGCGGTGGTCGGGTTCCTCGTGTTCCGCGTGCTGCGCGTCATCCGCGGCACGCGCGCCGTCGCCATCCTGCTCGGCCTCGCCGTCCTCGGCGTCGTCTACCTCGGGGCCGAGTGGACGGGGCTCTTCACGCTCTCCTGGCTCCTCGGCAAGTTCCTCTCCGCCTCGTTCATCTTCGGCGTCATCGTGCTCTTCCAGGCCGACCTCCGGCGCGCCCTCGCCGAGCTGGGCCGCGGCTCGCGGCTCCTCGCGGCGCTGACGCACGACGACCGGGCAGCGCAGGTCGGCCTGGTCGACGCCATCGTGAAGTCGGCGGTGGAGCTGGCGCGGCGCCGCGCCGGCGCGCTCGTCGTGCTCGAGCGGAGCGCGGACCTGGGCGACATCGCCGACTCCGGGCTCCGGCTCGACGCCGCGCTCACGTCCGAGCTTCTCCTCGCCATCTTCAACACGGGGTCGCCCCTCCACGACGGCGCGGTGGTCGTGGAGCGGGGCCGCGCCGCGGCGGCCTGCTGCCTCCTGCCGCTCTCGAGCGAGCCGGCGGCGCAGGAGCTGGGGACGCGCCACCGGGCCGCGCTCGGCCTCGCCGAGGAGGTCGACGCGGCCGTGGTCGTCGTGTCGGAGGAGCGGGGCGAGATCTCGGTGGCGCTCGACGGCACGCTGCACCGCGGCCTCGACGAGACCGCGCTCCGGGCGCTCCTGCACGGCCTCCTCGTCCCTCCCAGGCGGCCCGGCTCGGGCGGCCTGATCGATCGGCTCTCCCAGATGCGCAGCGCGGCCGCCTCGCGCCGGAAGGAGGCGCCGCATGCGGAGCTCTGATCCCGTGCTGCGGCTCGTCGCGCTCGCCATCGCCGTCGGGCTCTTCGTGGTGGTGCACGGGGAGCGCCGCGTGACGTTGACCTTCAGCGTCCCGGTGGTGTCGAGGCTCCCGGCCGCGCTCGCCGCGGCGGAGCGGCTGCCCGCCGACGTGAGCGTGACCGTGTCCGGGCCCTGGTCGCGGCTCCGCGCCATCGACGGCGAGGACCTCGGGCCCGCGGTGATCGATCTCACGCGCGCCGGTCCGGGCGCCGTCCCCTGGGTCGTCCGGCCCGAGGCGCTGCACCTCCCGCGCGGCGTCCGGGTGGACTCGATCTATCCGTCCCAGGGGACGGTCGAGCTCAAGCACCCGGACGGAGCCCTGCCGAATCCGTGACGATCGGCCGGCGATCGCTCCGGCTCCGGGTGCGCTAGGCTCGGCGCCTTCTCGCTCGACATCCAGGAGCGTCCATGAAGCTCGCCGTCCTCGACGACTATCAAGGCGTGGCCCAGGGCATGGCGGACTGGTCGCGGCTCCCGGCGGGAGCCGAGGTCCGCTTCTTCCGCGAGCCCATGGCGGATGCCGACGCCCTCGCCGCCGCGCTCCAGCCCTTCGACGCCATCGTGGCCATGCGCGAGCGCACGCCGTTCCCGGCCACGCTCCTGGAGCGGCTCCCGAACCTGCGCCTCCTCGTCACGACCGGCATGCGGAACTCCGCCATCGACCTCGCGGCGTGCCGCAAGCGCGGCGTCGTCGTATCGGGGACGCGGGCGGCGCCCGGGGTCCCCACGGCCGAGCTGACCTGGGGGCTCATCCTCGCCCTCGTGAAGCGGATCCCCGCCGAGGATCGCTCGCTCCGGGACGGCCGATGGCAGACCGCCCTGGCGCAGTCGGTCGCCGGGAGGGCGCTCGGCGTCGTCGGGCTCGGCAAGGTGGGGACGGCCGTGGCGCGCGTCGGCCTCGCGCTCGGGATGGAGGTCGTGGCCTGGAGCCCGCACCTCGACGACGAGCGGGCCCGGGCGGCCGGCGTGAAGCGGGTGGAGAAGCGCGCGCTCTTCGAGGGCGCGGACGTGGTGACGGTGCACCTCGTCCTCGCCGCCGCCACGCGCGGCATCGTCGGCGAGGCCGAGATCGCGGCCATGAAGCCGGCGGCCTACCTCGTGAACACGGCGCGGGCCGGGCTCGTGGACGAGGCCGCGCTCGCCGCCGCCCTCCGCGCCGGCCGCATCGCCGGCGCGGGCCTCGACGTCTTCTCGGTCGAGCCGCTGCCGCGCGAGCACCCGATCCTCTCGGCGCCGAACACCGTCCTGACGCCGCACCTCGGCTACGCGACGCGCGAGAACTTCGCCGTCTTCTACGGCGACGCGGTGGAGGACGTCCTCGCCTGGGCGAAGGGGACGCCGCTGCGAAGGCTCGACGCGGACTCGTAGGGGCGGCCCGCGCGAGCCGCCTCGGGCCCTTACTTCGCTGCCGCGGCCACGGGCTTCTCGACCTCCACCCCCGTCGCAACCACGAAGCGCGAGACCATGTTGTAGCCGGCGATGGTCCCGATGAGCTCCACCACCTGGGCGTCCGGGAGGACGGCCCGGATGCGCTTCAGCGTGGCCGGCTTCACCTTCACGTTCCGCGTCATCTCCGAGGTGAGCGCGAGCGTGGCGCGCTCCGCCTCGTCGAAGAGCTTCGCGTCCTTCATCGCGGCCGCCATGTCCTTCATGCGGGCGAGCTGCGCCTGCGTGCCGCCCGCGGAGAGGTACTCCTTCTCGTGCTGCACCCACTCGTACTCGGCGTCGTTGAGGACGCCGATGGCCATGATGGCCGTCTCGCGCAGCTTCGCCGGGAGCGAGAGCTGGTTGCGGATGGCCGCGAACATGCCGTTCCAGCCCTTCGCGTAGTTCGGGCTGTGGAGCAGGATGCGATCGAGGTTGAGGAGCTTCCCGCCTCGCCGCGCGCGGATGGTCTCGACGAGCTCCTTGGGCTCCACGGCGTCCTCGTTCACGTAGGGGAGCCCCGACCTGGAGAGCGATCCGGGAGCGGGCTTCGCGGGGTCGTCGGCCCTCGCGAGCGGTGGGAGGAGCGCCGCGATCGCGAGCGCGGCGACGGTGCCGGTGGAGAGGAGCTTCGCCCTGCGCATGTGTGCCTCCTGGAGCGGCCTCGCCGCTCCGCCGTGGAGGGCGCGGATCCTAAGCGCCGTTTCGCGGCGTGACGAGGCCGGGCGGGCGGGGGGACCCTTCAGCGACGGACGGCCTGCCGGACGAGGCCGTCGAGGTCCTGCGGCGCGAGCCCGAGCGCCTGGAGCGCGACGCCCCAGGTCGCCTTGCCGGACTTCACCGGCGCGAGGACGGTCGCGGGCGCGGTGCCGAGCCGCGCCGCGAGGAGCGCCGCCAGGATCACCTCGCTCGTCGAGGCGCCCGCGAGGCGCGCCGCCGCGAGCTCCGCGGGATCCGCGCCGAGGCGGCCGGAGAGGACGTCGTCCACCGCGATCGCCGCGAGCTCCGCGTCGGGCGCTCCGCGCGCCAGCGCCTCGGCGAACGGGCCGGAGAGGCCGGGCGCTCCGGCGAGCGCCGCCCTCCACGAGCGCAGCTTCGCCCTCGCCTCGAGGAGCGCCGCCGCCTCGCGCCGCGCACGCGGCGCCGCCCAGCTCGCGATCCAGAGGTCCTCGGGGGAGGTGCCGCTCATCGCCGCGGCCACGAGGTCGCGCTTCGATGGGCCGAACGCCGCGGAGAGGAGCGAGCTGCGCGTCGTGGCGAGGATGTACGGATCGGCCGCCTCCGGCCGCGCCGGATCGAAGGCGCGGACGCGGTAGCAGTGGCAGGGGCCGGTGGATTCCGCCGCGGCGGCGGCGGCCGACGGCGCCGAGGCGAGCGCCAGGACGGCGAGGAGCACGCGCGAGCTCATGCGCGCCCTTCGTACCAGGATCGTGCCAGCGCGTCGCCGCGGCTTCCGCCTTCGCCGGGCCCGCGAGATTCCCCGCGCCGGGCGCGATCTTCCTCGCTCGCCCGCCGAGGGACGCGCCGCGCCCCCCGGTCCGCAGCGCACGGATCTGCACCCACATTTGGTTGAGGCACCGAACGGCAGGTCTCGCCGGCACCGCCGCCTCGGTGACTGCGCGGTTAACTGTCTGTATCCACGACGCTTTTGTCATGGCAGGCCCTTCGCAATGGCTTGGAGCCCATGAGCGCAATCCCGTCGTATCGAGTCGAGGCGCCGAGCGCGAAGCCGCTCCCGCGCATGAACGTCCTCCGGAGCGAGCTTCCACCCGCCGAGCCCGTCCTCCTCGGGCGCGAGCTCGACTACGTCCCCGGCGCGATCGTGAGCCGCACGCTCGCGAAGGCCCGCGGCGGCACCCTCACGCTGTTCGCCTTCGACGCCGGGCAGGAGCTGTCCGAGCACACGGCGCCCTTCGACGCCTTCGTGCAGGTGCTCGACGGCGCGGTCGAGCTCGTCATCGGCGGCGCGCGCGTGGTCGCGAGCGCCGGCGAGACGGTGCGGATGCCGGCGGGCGTCCCCCACGCCGTGCGCGCGCTCGAGCGCTTCAAGATGCTGCTCTCGCTCGTGAGGGACTGAACGCGGGGGACGCCGCGGACGCGCCCCGAGAGGAGGAACGCCGTGGACGAGACGCTCTATCGCCAGCTCGTCGAAGGCAGCCCCGACGCCATCATCGTCGGCGACGCCGAGGGGATCATCCGGCTCTGGAACGCGGGCGCCCGGGCCATCTTCGGCTTCACCGCCGAGGAGGCCGTCGGGAAGTCCATGGACCTCATCATCCCGGAGCGCCTGCGCGGCCGTCACTGGGACGGATACCGGAGCGTGATGAAGACCGGCGTGAGCCGCTACGGGAGCGGCGACCTGCTCGCGGTCCCCGCCCTCACGAAGGACGGGCGCACCATCTCCATCGAGTTCACCATCCAGCTCCTCCGCGACGGAGGCGGGCGCATCGTCGGGCCCGCGGCGATCATCCGCGACGTGACGAAGCGATTCCAGCGCGAGAAGGAGCTGGCGCGGCGGCTGAAGGACCTCGAGGCGAGGGCGGGGGGCGCGGGCTGACGTCGCGGGGGGAGGGCCGCGCCGCGGCGAAGCCGGCCCGCGGTCCTCCCCCCGGGCGTCGCGGCGGGTACGGCGCCGCCGTCAGTGCGATCACGACGTCGCAGTGGCCGGAGGCGAGGAGCGCGCGGAGGAGCCGATGCGAGAGCGCGCGCGGCCGCTCCAGCCCGAGGAAGACGAGGTCGTATCCGCGGGCCACCTCCGCGGTGACCGCCTCGTCGACCCGGACGGCGCGCCGCCGCCCGGCGGACGGCCGGCATCCGTGCGGGGCGGCCGCTCAGCGTCGCGACGACGCGCGAAGCTTCACCCGGAGCACGCGCGGCAGGCGGCTCGCCCTCGCGAGCACCGTGAGGCGATCCCGGGTCGTCGTCCGCCCGTCGATCGCCTCCTCCACCATGGCCGCGACCGCGACGAAGGCGGAGCGCGCCGGCGGGGCCCTTCCGGTCTCCCAGTGGGAGACGGTCTCCGGCGTGACGCCGAGGAGCCGCGCCAGGTCCGAGGCGCGGAGCTCGAGCGCCTTTCGCATGTGGCGGAGCGCGTCTCCCGTGTGCACGCCGCGATCGGCGAGGGCGCAGCCGATGGAGAGCTGGGCCCGCTCGAGCACGTCGCGCTCGAAGTGCACCTCGCCGCAGCCGGCGCAGCGGTGCGCCGGCGCGGCGATGGATGCGACGAGCCCGCAGCGCGGGAGGGTCACGGAGAGCGTCTCGATGCCCGCGCGCAGCCCGCCGCATCCGCACGCCGCGCACCGTCTCTTGTCCACCGCCGCTCCTCGCTGGCCGGGCCTACGCCGCCTGCCTCTCGTCGTCGACCCGCTGCAGGTAGCCGCGCAGGAACTGCTTCAGCTCGAGCTCCACCTGGCGGACCCGCTCGCGCGAGACGCCCCAGCGCCTGCCGATCTGCTCGAGCGTGTCGGGCGGGTCCCTCTCCAGGCGAGAGTGGATGATGTCCCAGCCCAGCTCGCCCACGCGGCGGCGGACCTTCTGGAGGGCGCCGCGCACCCGCGCGTCCTTCTCGACGTCCGCGTAGGTCGCGTCGGGGGAGGGCCCGTCGTCCTCGATGCGCTCCAGGTAGGTCGCGTCCACCTCCTCCCCGATCGGCGCGTCGAGCGAGAGGTCCGCGAGGGCCACGGTGCCGCTCTTCGGGCGCACGGCCGAGCGTGCCATCTTGAGGTACCGCCAGACGTAGGCCCGGATCCACCAGAGCGCGTAGGTCGAGAAGCGGGTCCCCGCGTCCGGGTCGAACTTCTCCACGGCCCTGAGGAGCCCGAGGTTCCCTTCCTGGACGAGCTCCTCGAGCGGGAGCGCCCCGCGCGCCTGGTTGCGGGCGAACGACACCACGAGCGGCAGGTGCCGCCGGACGAGCTCGTCCCGCGCCGACCGGTTGCCGCGGCGGGCGCGGACGGCGAGCGCCCGCTCCTCGTCCCGCGAGAGCGGCGGCAGCTCGCGCCCCTGGAGGTATGGGGCGAGCGTCGTCGTTTCCTTGTTCCTTCGGTTTCTCATGGCGTGCGATGGACGGGACGGACTTGAAGAATATTCAAGTCGGCTCCCGGCTTCTCGTCACGGGAGGGTCAGGAACCGGCATCGCCGACGGCCGCCCAGGAGCCGGGGGCCGTCGCGCACTCGCCGCTGGTCGGCGGCCGCCACGGCTGTGGTATACCGTCGCGTTCGCGGCGGGCGGGGTTCGCCCGCCGGAGGCGAAGCAACGTTCGAGTCGTTCGGCCCCGTAGCTCAGCTGGACAGAGCGGCGGTTTCCTAAACCGTAGGCCGTGGGTTCGAGTCCCGCCGGGGCCACTTCTTTACTGGTCTTCCCTCGGGTTTCCCCGGCGCCGGCCTTTCGCGCGCCGATCCGCGAGGCGAGTTGCACTCGTCGAGCGCGGCTACGCCGAAGCCGCCCGCAGGGCTCACACCAGGTCCGCGAGGACGAGCGTCACGTCGCGGCGCTCCGGTCCGTCAACAGGGTCGGAATGCGCAGCGTCGGTTACACGGTCACCGAAGCGAACGGCTTACGAACCTACCGCTGCGGCGCCTGCGGCTCGCGGCTCACGTATCTCGTCGAGAACGTCGAGCCGGCGCTCCTTCGGAGCATCGACGACGTGGCGCGCCGGCTCAGCGAGATGCACTGCCGGGGCGGGTGTCGCCGCACGAGCCCCGGCAGCCACGGCGACCGATCCGGCCGGTAGCGAGCCGTGGAGCGGCCCGCGGCCGGGTCCCCGCGTCTACGCGGAATCCACGTACGCCTTGGCCGCCTCGGCCGCGGCCGCGTCCAGGGCTGCGCCCTTGTTGAGCGCGGAGAACACCGCGGACACGAAGTTGACGAAGAGGAGCACGAGGATCACGACGAAGAAGCCGTGCAGGAACGCGCCGTCCTTCAGCGGCAGCGGGATGCGAGGGTTGCTGAAGACGTGGCGGACGTTCGGGAAGCCGTTGTCGGCGAGGTAGCGGTGCTCGAGCGTGGTGAAGATCGCCCCCGACACGTCGACGCCGAAGATGAGGCCGAGGGAGCGCATCATGTTGAGGACGCCCCCTGCGACGCCCAGCTTGTCCGTCGGCGCCGAGCCCATGATGGCGCTGTTGTTCGGGGGCGTGAACAGCCCCATGCCGACGCCCAGGAGGACGAGCGAGGCGAGCAGGAGCGACATGTTCTCCGACGCGCCCAGCGACAGCAGGTGGAAGCAGGCGATCGCGGAGACGAGCATGCCGGTCGTGGTCATGAGGCGGGAGCCGAGCTTGTCGGAGATGTGTCCGGAGAACGGGGCCACGATCCCCATGGCGAGCGGGACGGGCATGAGGAGCGACCCGGTCAGCTCGCTGCCGTAGCCGAGCACCTTCTGCAGATAGAACGGCATGAGGAACATCACGGCGAACAGCACGAAGTAGGACGCCATCCCCGTGACGTTGCCGAGGAGGAACGTCGAGTTCCGGAAGAGCCTGAGATCGACGAGCGGGTGCTCGACCTTGAGCTCGGTGGCGATCGTGGCGACGAGCAGCGCGCCGCCGGCCGCCAGGTAGCCGACGATCCGCGGCGAGTTCCATCCCAGCTTGCCTCCCTCGTTGAGCCCGAGCACGAGGAGCGCGAGCCCGGCGGCGAACAGGGCGGCGCCGAGGTAATCGACGCGCTCCCGGGTCTTCGCTCTCGGGGTGCGAGGCAGGATGAACAGCGCGGCCATCGTCCCGACCACGCCGATGGGGATGTTCACGAAGAAGATCGCCCGCCAGCCCACCGCCGCGATCAGCATGCCGCCCACGAAGGGGCCGATCGCCATCGAGACCGCCTGCACGGCGCCCTGGATGCCGATGGCCCGCCCTCGCTCGCTCGCCGGAAAGGCCTGGGTGATGAGCGCCACGGAGTTCGCCTGCAGGAGGCCCGCTCCGATCGCCTGCACGACGCGGGCGGCGATGAGGAAGCCCGCGCTGGTGGCCGCGCCGCACAGCACGGACCCGATGGAGAAGACGATGAAGCCGATGTTGTAGAGCTTCGATCGGCCGTAGACGTCGGCGAGCCTCCCGAACAGCGGGAGGAAGACGGTGAGCGTGAGCATGTACGCCATCGCCACCCACTCGACGACCGACATGGAGACGCCGAACGTGCCGGTGAGCGTCGGCATGGCGACGTTCACGATGCTCACGTCGAGCGCCGACATCGTGGCGCCGAGCAGGACCGTGCCGAGCACGAACCACTTCCAGCTCGGCCGCGAGGCGATGGCGGGATGCGGGAACTGGAGCGCGGAGGGAAGCGCCTCGCGGGCGGGCTTCCGCCAGACGCCGAAGACGGGGTTCTCGACGTTCGCGATGTACGCCTCGTCGGGCTCGGAGGTGTCGAGGGGCTCGGGGCGGGCGCGGTGATCGTCGGGAAAGCGGTAGCTGGACATTCGAGGATTCCTCCTAGGGTTGCCAGGCGAACAGGGGGCGGAGAGGAG
>DATDDC010000002.1:0-1559 GCA_036523995.1 Anaeromyxobacter sp. | reverse complement strand
CTACGGCCGGCTCGAGATCGGCGAGCCGGCGCGCCCGGCCCTCGCCTTCGCGCCGGTCGCGGTGCCGGGCCCCGGCCGCTACGAGGTGCCTCGCCGCGGCGTCGTCGACGTGGTCGCGGCCCGGCCGGAGCAGGTCCCCTGGCCGCTCTCCCTGCGGACGAGGAGGCCCGGCGATCGCTTCAGGCCGGATGGGGGCCGCGGCTCGAAGAAGCTGAAGAGCTGGCTCATCGATCGGAAGGTGCCGCGCGAAGCTCGCGATGCGCTGCTCGTCCTCGCCGCGGGAGCCCGCGTCGTCGCGGTGCCCGAGCTCGCCGCCGTGGCCGCGGGCCTCGGGCCTTCTGGGGCGGGTCTCGCCGTCCGCATGCGGGGCGGGGGCTGAGGCGAGCGGGCAGACTGCAAAAGGGGGGCGGTACTGTTATAAGGTCGGGAAGCCTCTGGGCGCTGGCTCGCCCGGCCGGTGCGGCCTCCAGGAACAGGCCGCTTCCGCCGCCGGTTACGGATCGACGTCCAACCGAAGGGGAAACGAAGCTTGCGCCAGTCTCTGAAGACCGCTCTCCTCTGGGCCTTTCTCATCGCGATGTTCGTGTCGCTCTGGATGGTGTTCCAGCGCGGCCCGAAGGACCCGAACCCCATGAACTGGTCGCAGTTCATGGCGAAGGTCGACGCCGGCGAGGTCCGCGAGGTCACCATCAAGGACCTCGACTACGAGGGGACGCTCCGCGACAACACGCGCTTCAAGACCACCGGTCCGCCGGACCTCTCGGCGAACATCGGCACCAGGCTCCTCGAGAAGAACGTCACGGTCTCGTACGTGAAGTCCGATCAGAGCTCGATCTGGGTGACCGTCCTCGTCCAGTACCTGCCGCTCGTCTTCCTCTTCCTCCTCTTCTTCTTCTTCATGCGGCAGCTGCAGTCCGGCGGCGGCAAGGCGATGAGCTTCGGCAAGTCGCGAGCGAAGCTCATGACCGAGCACCACAACAAGGTCACCTTCGCCGACGTGGCCGGCATCGACGAGTCCAAGGACGAGCTCGAGGAGATCATCTCCTTCCTCAAGGACCCGAAGAAGTTCACGCGGCTCGGCGGGCGCATCCCGAAGGGCGTCCTGCTCATGGGGCCGCCGGGCACCGGGAAGACGCTGCTCGCGCGCGCCGTGGCGGGCGAGGCGGGCGTGCCGTTCTTCTCCATCTCCGGCTCGGACTTCGTCGAGATGTTCGTGGGCGTGGGCGCCTCCCGCGTCCGCGACCTCTTCGAGCAGGGCAAGAAGAACGCCCCCTGCATCATCTTCATCGACGAGATCGACGCGGTCGGCCGCCACCGCGGCGCCGGCCTCGGCGGCGGGCACGACGAGCGCGAGCAGACGCTGAACCAGCTCCTCGTGGAGATGGACGGCTTCGAGTCGAACGACGGCGTCATCCTCATCGCCGCGACGAACCGGCCGGACGTGCTCGACCCGGCGCTGCTTCGCCCCGGCCGCTTCGATCGCCGCATCGTCGTGAACCGTCCCGACGTCAAGGGCCGCGAGGGCATCCTGTCGGTCCACACGAAGAAGATCCCGCTCT
>DATDDC010000001.1:0-3777 GCA_036523995.1 Anaeromyxobacter sp. | reverse complement strand
GCGGCCCGCGAGAAGAGCGCGAAGGCGCGGCGCAGGCCGCCGCCCTCGCCGGCCTCGGCCCGGGCAGCGGCGAGGCGGCCCCGCAGGTAGAGGACGCGCGCATCCTCGTCGCCCTTCTCGGCCGCGCGCGCCTCGATGGCTCGCGAGGCCTCCTCGAAGGCGCCGCGCGCGATGAGCCGCTCGGTGCTCCTCGCCACGAGGTGCCACGCGCCGAGCGCCGCGGCCCCGAGGACGAGGACGGCGATCGCCGGCCGGAGCGGCACCGCGGCGGCGATCTCCGCGAGGGCCCGGCCCATCCGGAAGAAGCGGTTCCGCCGCCGGCGCAGCGAACGCGCCAGCCGCTCCGGCTCCGGCGCGGAGAGCCCGGCCACCCGCGAGAGCGCCGCGTTGGCGTAGGGCGCGCGATCGCCGCGCTGCGTGGCCCAGGCCACGCGGTAGAGCCGCACCTCCTCGTCGATCCCCTTGAGCCTGCGCGCCCCCAGCTCCTCGGCCGGCACCTGCGCGCGATCGGCGACGAGGCGCACCGCCTCGGTGAACCAGACCTGGCCCGCCTCGGCCTCCGCCTCGACCCGCGCCGCGAGGTTCACCGCCTCGCCGTAGACGTCCGAGGGGGCCGCTCCGCCGCCCTCGAGGCGGACCTCGCCGAGCGAGAGCACGACGCGCACCTCGATGCGCTCGTCCTCGGGGACGCGCCTCCCGTAGTCCCAGAGCCGGTCCTGGATGGCCATCCCGCAGAGGAGGCCGGAGGTGGGCGAGCCGAAGAGCACGAGGTTCGCGTCCCCCATGGTCTTCACGCGCCGCCCGCCGAAGGCGCGGATCACCGGCAGCACGAGCTCGTCGTGCAGCGCGAGCATGCGGGCGTTCTCCTCGCGCGACTGCCGGCTCGTCGCGGCGGTGAAGCCCTTCATGTCCGTGAGCATCACCGCGAGGTTCTCGGTCCGCATTCCCACTCGGAGCAAACACGCGCTCGAGCCGCGGGTCAAGGCGGCGCGCGCGCCGGCGGCGCTCCCCGGCCGCGGCGTTGCCACCGCGCGGAGCCGAGGGACACTCGGGCCCGAGACGCGAAAGGCGACGTCGTCGACGACTGCTTCGGCGCCCGCATCGCCGATCCCCATCGCTGGCTCGAGGACGACCGGAGCCCGGAGACCGAGGCCTGGGTCGCGGCGCAGAACGAGGTCTCGCGCGCCTTCCTCGACGCCGTCCCGGAGCGCGAGGCCATCCGGGCGCGGCTCACCCGGCTCTGGGACCACGAGCGGTTCACCGCACCGGAGGAGCGCGGCGGCCTGCGCAGCTCTGCGCAGCGGGAGGACGCCGGCCGCGAGGCGAGGGCCGTCTCGCGCATGGATCATCGAGTCCCACGGACATGGGGCACCCGTTTACCCGCGCCCCGGCGGAGCGAGCCAGCCGGCCCCCGGCCGGGCGCGCGCGCAGCCGCACCTCGATCGGGCGACAGGATGCCCGTGTCCCCTAGCAGGTAGCGTGTCGCGAGGACCGCGATGCACTAGGTTCCCACCGCATGCTCGGGATCGGCCTCTCCCTCGTCGCCCTGGCCCTGGCTGGCGGGCTCGCCGTCGCGCTGCGGCGTCGCTCGTCGCGGCCGGCGTCGCTCGGCGCGCGCGTGGAGCCGCTGCCGGCCGGCGTGAAGCACCTCGCCTCCACCGTCTCCGATCTCTCGGACTTCCAGTTCCACCTGCCGTCCGCCACGCGCGCGCTGGCGCGGAGGCGACGCCTGGGCGTCCTCCTCGGCCTCCGCTGAAGCGGCGCGCGGCCGGGGTCGCCCGCGCTATCCTCCCTTGCCCATGGGCAAGGCCCCCTCGACGCCCGCCACGCGCCTCCTCCGCGAGCGCGGCGTCGCGTACACCGAGCACCTGTACCGCTACATGGGTCCTTCACCGTCCGTGACGTGCGGCGAGCTGCACGGCAGGCCTCGAGCGGCCTGTACCGCCTTCAAGGGGGTTGCCGCCCCGACCACAAACACCGACACTCGGCGCGTCGCGGAGGCACGCGCCGGCCGCGACAAGGGGGGCTCTCATGATCCGCCGGTTCGCGCCGTCCGTACTCCTCGCCCTCGCCTTGGCGGCCGCGCCGCTCTCCGCGCTGGCCGAGGGCCGCTACAAGCACGGCGGCGGCGGCGGAACCTCCGGAGGGGGCGGGACCACGGGCACCGGCGGCAAGGACCGCGGGCGCAGCTGGGTCCCCGAGTTCGATCCCGCCACGGTCGGCGCCGTCGCCGTCCTCCTCGCGGGCGGCGGCCTCATCCTGGCGCGCCGCCGGAAGCCCTGAGCTTTGCCTGCAGTGAATGCGGTCGCGGCGGCGAGGCCGAGCCCGCCCATCCGCTTCGCCCTGCCCTTCGGGCTCCTCCTCGCCGAGTCGCTCGTCCTCTCGCTGGTCGCCGACTTCCCCACGTCCGGGCCGGCGCTGCGCCTCGCCTCGGCGGCCCGCATCCTCATCCCCTCCGCCATGGGCGCCGCCGCCGCGGGCTGGATCATCGCGCGCGGCGGGCTCGAGTCCGCCGCGCGGCTCGCCGCGACGCTGCCTCCCTGGCGGCCCCGGCTCGCGCTCCTCGTGCACCTCGCGGCCTTCGCCGTCACGGCGTGGCTCGCCCATTCGCTCCTCGGGCCCGGCGCTCCACCCGTCGGGTCCGGAGCGTTCCTCGAGTGGAGCGGGTGCGCCGCGCTCACGGCGCTCTCCGCCGTCGCCACGGCGGCGCCCATCGGATGGATCGCCCGGTTCGCGTCCCTCCACCTGCGCGTCCCGCTCCTGGCGATGGCCGTAGGGGTCCTCGCCTGGCGCGCCGCGGCCGCCGCCGAGGGGCTGTGGGGCGTGCTGGGGAGGTCGACGCTCCACGCCGTCGGGGCGGTCCTCCGCGCCGTGCGGCCCGACGCGGTGGTGATCCCCGGGGAGAGTGTCGTCGGCGCGGGCGGCTTCGAGGTGATCATCGCGCCCGTGTGCTCCGGGGTGGACGGCCTCGGGCTCGTCCTCGTCTTCCAGGCGCTCTGGTTCTCCCTCGCCCGCTCTCGCGTCCGCTTCGGCCGCGCCGCGCTCCTCGTGCCCGTTGCGCTCGCCGCGTGGTTCGGCGCGAACGTCCTGCGGATCGCCGCGCTCGTCCTGCTCGGCGCCTCCGGGCGCGAGGAGCTGGCGCACGGCGCCTTCCACTCGAGGCTCGGCTGGCTCCTCTTCGTCGCCATCGCGCTCGGCACCGTGGCGGCCGGGGAGCGCATGCGCTGGTTCCGTCGCGACGCGGCCGCGCGCGACGGCGGCGGCGTGCCCTCGCGGACGGCCGCGTACGTGGGGCCCCTCATCGCCGCCCTCGCCACGGCGCTCGTCACGGGCCTGTGGGCATCCTCCGCGTTCGACGGCCTCTACGGCCTGCGCGTCCTCGCGGCGGCCCTGGCGCTCCTCGCCGTCCGAAAGGACCTGCCGCGCCCGGCCCTGTCGCTCTCCCTCGGCCCCATCCTCCTCGGCGCCGCGGTCTGCGCGGTCTGGCTCGCCTGGCCGCACGGCGACGGGAACGCCCTGCGATCGGAGATCGACCGGCTCGCGCCCTCGGCGCGGATCGCCTGGATCTCCGCGCGGCTCGCGGGCGCGTGCCTCGTCGTGCCCGCCGTGGAGGAGCTGGCGTTCCGCGGCTTCCTCCTCCCCTGGCTGGTGAGGCCCGACTTCGAGGCGGCGCCGGCGCGGGCGTGGACCTGGTCCGCCGCCGTCCTGTCCTCGGTGGCGTTCGGCGCGGTGCACCAGCACTTCGTGCTCGGCGCGCTCGCGGGAGGCGCGTTCGCG